>NZ_LZMJ01000087.1:0-22823 GCF_001665495.1 Rhodococcus sp. 852002-51564_SCH6189132-a | reverse complement strand
ATCGACGACGAGGGCACGACGTTGGCGTCGTGGTTGCGCGACCGCGGCGTGACGGACGTCGACATCGTCGGGATCGCCACCGACCACTGTGTGCGGGCCACCGCGCTCGACGCGATCGCGGAGGGTTTCCGCGCCCGGGTGCTGCTGCCGTACACCGCTGGGGTGTCGGAGACGACGATCCGCCCAGCCCTCGAGCGGATGCGCGAGGCCGGTGTCGAGCTGGTCACCGACCTTCCCTGCGTCACCGATATCACCGAAGTCACAGGTAGCTGGGCCGCAGACCGAAGGTGACGGTGGGGACCGATAGCCTGTGCCGGTGCCGGATCTCCCCGAAGTCCCAGAATTGCTGCGAACCGCGGTGCACGCGCTGGGCGGTAAGGAGCGGCGCAACCAGCTGACGATGGCCTCGGCCGTCGCGCACAGCATCGACACCGGCGAACACCTCGCCGTGCAGGCCGGCACGGGTACCGGCAAGTCGCTGGCCTATCTCGTGCCGAGCATCCGCTACGCGGTGAAGACGGGTCGCACCGTGGTGGTCTCCACCGCGACCATCGCGCTGCAGCGGCAGCTCGTCGAGCGCGACCTGCCGCGACTCGCCGACGCCCTCGCCGGTTCGCTCGGCCGTCGCCCGCGTTTCGCGATCCTCAAGGGTCGCGGAAACTACCTGTGTCTGAACAAGATCCATACCGGTCTCGCCGAGGAGACGCCCGACGCCGAACTGTTCGACGCGTTCGCCCTCTCGCGCATCGGCCGCGAAGTGCGGCGGGTGACGGAGTGGTCGTCCACCACCGAGACCGGCGACCGCGACGACCTGTCCCCCGGTGTCTCCGATCAGGCGTGGCGTCAGCTGTCCGTCACCGCCCGCGAGTGCCTCGGCAAGTCGCGGTGCCCGGTGGGAGAAGACTGCTTCGCCGAGATCGCGCGCGCCGAGGCCGCGCAGGTCGACGTGGTCGTCACCAACCACGCGCTGCTCGCGATCGATGCGATCACCGGCATCTCGATCCTGCCCGAGCACGATGTCGTGGTCGTCGACGAGGCCCATGAACTCGTCGATCGGATCACGAACGTCGCCACGGCCGAGTTGTCGCCGGGCACGGTGTCGGCGGCTGCGCGGCGCTGCGTCAAGCTCGTCGAGGACCAGGAGATCGACCGGCTCGACGGTGCCGCCGAGAACTGGGAGTCGTTCCTCGAAGAACTGCCGGCTGGGCGCTGGGACGAACTGCCCGAGGGCGCGGCGGCCGCGCTGGCCTCGATCCGCGATGCCGCCTGGGCCGTACACACGGCGATCGGACCGGCCAAGCCCGGCACCGATCCCGAGGTCGCCGCGGCCCGCAGTCAGGCGCTCGCGGAGATCGACGAGGTGCACGACTGCGCGGTCCGGGTGCTGACGACCTTCGAGCAGCGAGACCCTTCGCAGCGACCCGACGTCGTGTGGCTTGCCGCCGACGAGTTCCGCGGCAACGTGCGCCGCACCGTGCGGGTCGCGCCGCTGTCGGTCGGTGGGTTGTTGCGCAGCCGGTTGTTCGGTGAGTCCACCGTCGTCCTCACGTCCGCGACCCTCACGGTCGGCGGGTCGTTCGACGGCCTCGCGGTCAACTGGGGTCTGCCGCCGCAGTCCCCCGCCCGTAGCGACACCACCTCCGCGTCGGGTGCCGAACCTCCTTCCGACAAGGGCGATCTCGCGTGGAATGGGATCGACGTGGGGTCGCCCTTCGATCACGCGAAGGCGGGCATCCTCTACATCGCCAAGCATTTGACGCCACCCGGCCGCGACGGTCTGCCGCCCTCGCATCTCGACGAGATCGCCGAACTGGTCACCGCCGCCGAGGGGCGCACGCTCGGGTTGTTCTCCTCGATGCGCGCCGCGAAGGCCGCCACCGAGGCGCTGCGCGAGCGTCTCGACACGCCGGTCCTGTGCCAGGGCGACGACGCGACGGGCGCGCTGGTCGAGAAGTTCGCAGCCGACGACGCGACGAGCCTGTTCGGGACCCTGTCGCTGTGGCAGGGCGTCGACGTTCCGGGCCCGTCGCTGTCGCTGGTGATCATCGACCGGATTC
Organism: Rhodococcus sp. 852002-51564_SCH6189132-a; assembly: GCF_001665495.1. Lineage (NCBI taxonomy): Bacteria > Bacillati > Actinomycetota > Actinomycetes > Mycobacteriales > Nocardiaceae > Rhodococcus > Rhodococcus sp. 852002-51564_SCH6189132-a. The sequence continues at coordinate 20,766 of NZ_LZMJ01000087.1, read as the reverse complement.
CGTTCCCCCGCCCCGACGATCCGCTGCTGGTCGCCCGGCAGCGCGCCGTGGAGGCTCGCGGCGGCAACGGGTTCATGGCGGTCGCCGCCAATCACGCCGCTCTGCTGTTGGCGCAGGGTGTCGGGCGACTTTTGCGCAGCACCGACGACCGGGGCGTGGTGGCGGTGCTCGACTCGCGCCTGGCGACCGCACGGTACGGCGGTTATCTGCGTGCGTCGCTGCCGCCGTTCTGGGAGACGGCCGATCCGGCGGTGGTCCGCCGGGCACTCACGCGTCTGCGCGGCTGAGCACCCGGCGGGTCCTGATCTCCTACGGGAGCGCGACCATGCCGAGTTCGGCGGGTGAGGCGAGCAGCCCGTGCCTGGGCAGCACCCGCACCGTGTAGCCGACGGCGCCGGCGAGCGGCAGCGGCACGGTCGCGGTGAACTCCTCTCCCATCGGGTCGGTACCGATGTGCTGCATCGGCACGGTGACGGGGTCGCCGATCGTGTCGTCGGAGCCCACGCGCCCGACCACGGCCTGCACCTCGACATCTTCCGGGGTCAGGTCGCCGAGTTGGACGTGCGCGGTCAGCCCCAGCGGCAGACCGATCTGCGGCACGTCCGGAATCGGCGTCGAATCGACCTGCGCGACACGCACTCCCGGCCACGCCGCCTCGATGCGGCGCCGGTAGTCGGCCAGCGCCCGCGCACCCGCGTAGTCGTCGGCGGTCACCTTCGAGGCTGCCGCGGCCGCGGGGATGTAGTAGTCGACGGCGTAATCGCGCACCATGCGCGAGGCGAGCACCTTCGGGCCGAGATCCTCGAGCGTGTGGCGCACCATCTCGATCCAGCGGGCCGGCACACCGTCGGAGTCGCGGTCGTAGAAGCGCGGCAGCACCGAGCGTTCGAGCAACTCGTACAGCGCGGCGGCCTCGAGATCGTCGCGGCGGGTGTCGTCGACCCCGTCGGCGGTGGGGATGGCCCAGCCGTTCTCACCGTCGAACATCTCGTCCCACCATCCGTCGCGGATGGACAGGTTGAGACCGCCGTTGAGAGCCGACTTCATGCCCGACGTACCGCACGCCTCGAGCGGGCGCAGCGGGTTGTTCAGCCACACATCGCAACCCCAGTACAGATAGCGGGCCATCGACATGTCGTAGTTGGGCAGGAAGACGATTCGGTGCCGCACGTCGTACTCGTCGGCGAACCGCACGACCTGCTGGATGAGCGCCTTGCCGGCGTCGTCGGCGGGGTGGCTCTTGCCGGCGACGACGAGCTGCACGGGCCGTTCGTCGTCGAGCAGCAGGGCGCGCAGCCGTTCGGGGTCGCGCAGCATCAGGGTGAGGCGCTTGTAGGTGGGCACGCGCCGCGCGAACCCGACGGTGAGGACGTTCGGATCGAAGACCGACTCGATCCAGCCCAGTTCGGCCTCGGTGGCGCCGCGTTCGAGCCACGACTCGCGCAGCCGGCGACGCACCTCGGCGACGAGCTGGGCGCGCAGCGCGTTCCGGGTGGACCACAGTTCCTTGCGGTCGATGGTCTGGAGCAGTTCCCAGCCGCGGGCCTCCTCGACGCGGTCGGGTCCGGCGAGGCGGTTGGCGAGCGCGATCCATTCGCGCGCGGCCCAGGTGGGGGCGTGCACACCGTTGGTGACCGAGCCGATGGGCACTTCGGCGGCGTCGAATCCGGGCCACAGTCCTTCGAACATGCCGCGGCTGACCTCGCCGTGCAGCTTCGACACACCGTTGCAGCGCTGGCCGAGGCGCAGACCGAGATGTGCCATGTTGAACACGTTCGGGTTGCTCTCGCGTCCGAGCGCGAGGATGCGGTCGACGGTGAGGCCGGGCAACAGTGCCGACTCGTTCTCGCCGTTGGTGCCCGAGAAGTAGTGGCGCACGAGATCGATCGGGAAGCGGTCGATACCCGCGGGCACGGGGGTGTGAGTGGTGAAGACCGTGCCGGCCCGCACGGCGGCGAGCGCTTCGTCGAAGTCGAGTCCGGCGCCGGTGACGAGTTCGCGGATGCGTTCGGCGCCGAGGAAGCCCGCGTGTCCCTCGTTCATGTGGAAGACATCGGGGTCGGGCAGGCCGTGGATGCGCGTGTAGGCGCGCACCGCGCGGACACCGCCGACGCCGGCGAGGATCTCCTGCTTGATGCGGTGGTCCTGGTCGCCGCCGTAGAGGCGGTCGGTGACCCCGCACAGCTCCTCGTCGTTGGACGGGATGTCGGAGTCGAGCAGCAGCAGCGGGACGCGCCCGACCTGGGCGATCCAGATTCGCGCGTCGAGTGTGCGCCCGCCCGGCACGGCGACCTGCACGAGCGCGGCGGTGCCGTCGGCCTCGGTGAGCAGTCGCAGCGGCAGGCCCTGCGGGTCGTAGGAGGGGTAGTGCTCCATCTGCCATCCGTCGGCGCTGAGCGACTGCCGGAAGTAGCCGGACCGGTAGAGCAGGCCGACGCCGATGAGCGGCAGGCCGAGATCGGAGGCAGCCTTGAGGTGGTCGCCGGCAAGGATTCCGAGGCCGCCGGAGTAGTTCGGCAGCACCTCGGTGACACCGAACTCCATGGAGAAGTAGGCGATGCCGGCGGGCAGTGTCGTGCCGCGCTCCTGCTGTTCCTGGAACCAGCGGGGGCGGGTGAGGTAGTGCTCGAGGTCGGCGGCAGCGGCGTCGAGCCGGGCGAGGAAGTCGCCGTCCTCGGCGAGCGCATCGAGTCGGGCCGGCGGCACCTCGCCGAGCAGTCGGACAGGGTCATTGCTGCACCGGCGCCACAGGTCCGGGTCGACCGATTCGAACAGGTCCTGGGTCTGCGGGTGCCACGACCATCTGAGGTTGGCCGTCAGGGCTCCCAGCGCAGCCAGCCGCTCGGGAAGATGGGCTCGTACGGTGAACCGGCGCAGTGCTTTCACGGGGTGCACACTACCGACCGACCGAGCTTCGTGACGGCCGGGCGGCGGATCTCATGTGCCCGGATCCATGCCGGTCGCGGACAGGATCGCCCGGCACCCGGAGAGGGCCACACCGCGGGGCCTTCTCTCCTGCGGCCGACCTCCCGTCGACCGGTGGACTCAGAGTCCGCCGAGGAGCAGGTGCAGCAGGTCTCCGACGACTCCGATCAGCCCGGCAACCAGACCCATGTGTTCTTCCCTTCGTCGTGCCTCCGAGGAGGCTGTTGTCCTCTTGCAGAACAAACAGTAGGGAGCGGGGTGTTGCCGTCCGGTCAATTGAAGTGAACGGTGAGTTACAGATAATTTCGCCGCTGCAGAGGGGATCCTTCGCGGGTCCCGCCGCATGCACAGCCGCGCGGCGCGACCTCCATTACGGTGGTTCGAGACACGGTCGTTGCCCCCATCGGCCCTGCTCGTCCACCCGGACCCGCACGGAACGGAGCTAGCGTGACAGGTCGGCTCGCCATCGACGACGTACAACCCTCCATCGACGGAGGGCGTTATCCGACGAAGGCGGTCGTCGGGGAGGTGGTGCCGGTCTCCGCCGTGGTGTGGCGCGAGGGCCACGACGCGATCGCCGCGACACTCGCCGTTCGAGGACCGGCCGACGATCCCGAATCCGCCGGCAGGCTGGTGCGGATCCCGATGGTTCCGGGCACCGAACCCGACACCTTCCACGCCACCTTCTCCCCCACGAGCGTCGGTGCGTGGACCTACCGGGTCGAGGCGTGGAGCGACCCGGTGGCGACCTGGCGGCACGCGGTCACCGCGAAGACCGACGCCGGGCAGGACGCCGCCGAACTCGCGAACGACCTCGAGGTCGGCGCACGGATCTTCGAGAAGGCCGCGAAAGGCGCACCGCGCGGCAACCGTCCCGCTCTCCTCGCGGTCGCTGCGTCCCTGCGCTCCGACCGCCCGCTGGCCGAGCGCATCGCCCCGGCCTTCGCCCCCGACGTCACCGAGATCCTCCGCGCCCATCCGCTCCGCGAGCTGATCACGCGTGGAAAGGCGTTCACAGCGTTCGCCGATCGTCGCCGCGCGCTGTTCGGCTCCTGGTACGAGTTCTTTCCCCGGTCCACCGGAGGCTGGTACGAGGACGGAACCCCGCGGCACGGCACCTTCGCCACGGCCGCCGCAGATCTGCCGCGCATCGCGGCGATGGGCTTCGACGTCGTCTACCTCCCCCCGATCCATCCGATCGGCAAGGTCAACCGCAAGGGACCGAACAACACCCTCGTCGCCGGCCCGGACGACGTCGGGTCGCCCTGGGCGATCGGTTCCGACGAGGGCGGCCACGACGCCATCCACCCCGAACTCGGCACCGAGCAGGACTTCCGCGATTTCGTCGCCCGCGCGAAGGAACTCGAGCTCGAGGTCGCCCTCGATCTCGCCCTGCAGTGCGCCCCCGACCACCCGTGGGCGCGTGAGCATCCGGAATGGTTCACCGTGCTGCCCGACGGCACGATCGCGTATGCGGAGAACCCGCCCAAGAAGTACCAGGACATCTATCCGATCAACTTCGACGACGACCCCGAGGGCATCTACGCCGAGGTCCTGCGCGTGGTCCGGCACTGGATCCGGTTGGGCGTCGACATCTTCCGCGTCGACAATCCGCACACCAAGCCCCCGAACTTCTGGGAGCAGCTCATCGCCGAAATCAAGCGCACCGATCCCGACGTGCTGTTCCTGTCGGAGGCGTTCACCCGGCCCGCCCGCATGTATGGGCTCGCGCGACGCGGATTCACGCAGTCCTACACGTATTTCACGTGGCGGGTCGCGAAATGGGAGCTCACCGAGTTCGGTACCGAGATCGCCGCGAAGGCCGACGAGGCCAGGCCGAACCTGTTCGTCAACACCCCCGACATCCTGCACGAGACCCTGCAGCACGGCGGACCGGGCATGTTCGCGCTGCGCGCGGCGCTCGCCGCCACCCTGGCTCCCTCGTGGGGCGTGTACTCGGGGTACGAACTGTTCGAGCACCTCGCGGTGCGGCCGGGCAGCGAGGAGTACCTCGACTCGGAGAAGTACCAGTTGCGGCCGCGCCGATACGACGAGGCACGCCGGCGCGGCGAGTCGCTCGAACCGTGGCTGACCACCCTCAACCGCATCCGGCGCGCGCATCCGGCGTTGCAGCAACTGCGCAACATCGCCTTCCACCACGTCGACAACGACGCGCTCATCGCCTACTCGAAGTTCGATCCGTCCACCGGGGACTGCGTCCTCACGGTGATCAACCTCAACCCCTATGGGGCCGAACAGGGCACGGTCTGGCTCGACATGCCGGCGATCGGGCACGACTGGCACGACCACTTCCCTGTTTACGACGAGGTGAGTGGGGAACAGTACTCGTGGGGACAGGCCAACTACGTGCGCCTCGAGCCGTGGCGGGCGGTGGCGCACATCCTGGTCCTGCCCCCGATCGACATCCCCACCCGCACAACGCTCGCCTACAGGAGGCAGTCGTGACCGTGCCGCCCCAGACGCCGGGCGCCGATGTTCCGCGCCGGCGCCACAGCCCGCGACCGGAGGACCTCGACCTGCTCGCCGCCGGTGAGCACCACGATCCGCACGCGGTGCTCGGGGCCCATTCGCATCCGGAGGGGACGGTCATCCGGGCACTGCGCCCCGGGGCCGAGAAGGTCGCCGCCCGGATCGGTGGTCGCGACCATCCGCTCGAACCCGTGGGCGAGGACGTCTTCAGCGCCCTGATCCCGGTCTTCGATCTCGCCGACTACCGGCTCGTGGTGACCTACCCGTTCGATCACGTCGAGGTCGTCGCCGACGGTTACCGCTTCATGCCGACGCTGGGCGAGCTCGACCGTCACCTGCTGAGCGAGGGCCGGCACGAACGGCTGTGGGAGGTGCTCGGCGCCCATCCGCGGACCTATGAGACCCCGGACGGCCCGGTGACGGGCACGTCCTTCGCCGTGTGGGCACCGGGCGCACGCGGGGTCACCGTCGTCGGCGACTTCGACGGCTGGGGTGGACGCACCGCCCCGATGCGGGTGCTCGGCTCGAGCGGTGTCTGGGAGGTCTTCGTTCCCGGTGTCGAACCGGGCGCGCTGTACAAGTACCGGGTGCACGGCCGCGACGGATCCGTCCGCGACAAGGCCGACCCGATGGCGTTCGCCACCGAGGTGCCCCCCGCGACCGCGTCGAGGGTCACGGAGAGTCGCTACACCTGGAACGACGACGACTGGGTCGCGACCCGCGAGAAAGCGCAGCCCTGGCAGGAACCGATGGCGGTCTACGAGGTGCACCTCGGTTCGTGGCGCCCGGGCCTGAACTACGTCGAACTCGCCGATCAGCTCGCCGAGTACATCCTCGAGACCGGTTTCACGCACGTCGAGCTGCTGCCGGTCGCCGAGCATCCCTTCGGCGGGTCGTGGGGTTACCAGGTCACCTCCTACTACGCTCCCACCTCCCGGTTCGGCACTCCCGACGAGTTCCGCGCGTTCGTCGACCGTCTCCACGCCGCCGGGATCGGCGTGATCATGGACTGGGTGCCCGCCCACTTCCCGAAGGACGAGTGGGCGCTCGCGCGCTTCGACGGCAGCCCCCAGTACGAACATCCCGATCCGCGCCGCGGCGAACAGCTGGACTGGGGCACCTACGTCTTCGACTACGGCCGGCCCGAGGTGCGGAACTTCCTCGTTGCCAACGCCCTGTACTGGATCGAGGAGTTCCACATCGACGGTCTGCGCGTCGACGCCGTGGCCTCGATGTTGTACCTCGACTACTCGCGCCCCGAGGGCGGCTGGACGCCGAATATCTACGGCGGGCGCGAGAACCTCGAGGCCGTTGAGTTCCTGCAGGAACTCAACGCCACCGTCCACAAGCACTATCCGGGGATCGTGACGGTCGCGGAGGAGTCGACCTCCTGGCCGGGCGTGACCCGCTCGACGAACGTCGGTGGGCTCGGCTTCAGCATGAAGTGGAACATGGGCTGGATGCACGACACCCTCGGCTATCTCGGCCGCGATCCCGTGCACCGCACCTACCACCACCACGAGATCACGTTCTCGCTCGTGTACGCGTGGAGCGAGAACTTCGTACTCCCCATCAGCCACGACGAGGTCGTCCACGGCAAGGGCACGCTGTGGACGCGACTGCCGGGCGACGACGCCACGCGTGCAGCCGGCCTGCGGTCGATGCTCGCCTACATGTGGGCGCATCCCGGCAAGCAGTTGCTGTTCATGGGCCAGGAATTCGGGCAGGTCGCCGAGTGGTCCGAGGAACGCGGCCTCGACTGGTGGCAGCTCGACGAACCGCTCCACGCCGGTATCCACCGCCTGGTGTGCGATCTCAACGGCATCTACCGCTCGCACCCGGCGCTCTACACGCTCGACACCACGCCCGGCGGATACTCGTGGATCGACGCCAACGATGCGCACAACAACGTCCTGTCGTTCCTGCGCTACGGCAGCGACGGCTCGGTGGTCGCGTGCCTGCACAACTTTTCGGGCACGACCTACGGCGACTATCGTGTCGGATTGCCCGAACCGGGCACGTGGGAGGAAGTGCTCAACACGGACGCGACCGCCTACCAGGGCAACGGAGCGGGCAACTTCGGGGCCGTGGAGGCCGACGAACATTCGTGGCACGGGCGTCCCGCCTCGGCTCGGGTGACCTTGCCTGCGCACGGTGCCATCTGGTTGTCGTTGCGGAGGTGACGCTGCCCGACGACAGGAGCACAACGACATGCGACGGACGCATCGGTTCGCGCGACTGGTGGTGCCCGCACTGACCGTCGTCCTGCTGGCGGGTTGCGCCCAGCGGATCGAAGGAACGGCGGTGTCGATCTACGACAACCCCTTCACCGTGGCGGGGCTGCCCGTCACCTCCGGGGCGTCGGGTCCGCGCAGCGGGGTGCCCGATGCGGACATCGAGATCGAGAACACCGACGGCGGTCCCGTCGACGTCCTGGCCGGCAACGCGATCGCCGACATCGAGGAGTACTGGCGTCAGGAGTTCGCGTCGGTCGCCCGGGGCACCTTCCGCCCGGTCGAGACGATCGTGTCGTGGGATCCGTCCGAGCGACGGGGCCCGCGTTTCTGCGGCAAACCCACCTACGACTTCATCAACGCGGCCTACTGCAGCGGTGGTGACGAGATCGGATGGGACCGCACCTACCTGATGCCGCAGCTCATCGACAGCTTCGGACCGATGGCCGCGGTGACGGTCCTCGCTCATGAATACGGGCACGCCGTCCAGCACACGGCGGGGCTGGTCGCCGAGGACGACCCCGGCATCGTGTTCGAGCAGCAGGCCGACTGTTTCGCCGGTGCGTTCATGCGGCACGTCGCGGAGGGCCGGTCGACGCACTTCCAGCTCGACACCTCCGACGGGCTGAACAACGTGCTCGCGTCGATGGTGCTCTTCCGCGACGCCGATCCGAACGACCCCGACTCGATCCACGGCTCGGCCTTCGAACGCGTGACGGCCGTGCAGATCGGATTCACCGACGGGGCCGGCTCATGTGCACGCATCGACGCCGCCGAGATCGAGTCGCGCCGCGCCGACCTGCCGCAGTACTACAACTCCGCAGACGACGGCGAACTGCCGGTCACCGACGAGTCGGTCGAGGCGATCTTCGAGTCGTTCCACCAGGTCTTCGACCTGGACGCCCTGCCGCAACTCGATCTGTCGGGCGCCGACCTCGGGTGCTCGGACGCCCGGGCCACCTCACCGGTGTCGTACTGCCCCGCGACGAACACCGTGGGCGTCGACATGGAGGCACTGAGCGAGCGCGGTACGGCCACCCCGCCGGGAAGCGGCTTCGATCCCGGTGTCCGCGGCGACTACAACGCCTACGTGCTCGTCGCCTCCCGCTACGCTCTCGCGGTGCAGAAGGAGGCCGGCCAGTCGCTCACCGAGCCGCGCACGGCGCTGCGGGCGGCGTGCCTGTCGGGGGTCATCAGTGCCGCGCTGAGCCCGGACAGCACCCTCGCCTCGAACGTCGACCCGAGCCAGGTGCTGGTGTGGCTGTCCCCCGGCGACCTCGACGAGGCGGTCTCGGGCCTGCTCACCGACGGTCTGGCCGCGAGCGACGTCAACGGCAACACGGTGCCGAGCGGGTTCGCGCGGGTGGATGCCTTCCGCACCGGCGTCCTCGGCGGCGAGGCGGGCTGCACCGGCCGTTACCGCTGAGACGACACCGGCCGCCCACCACGAGTGGTGAGCGGCCGGTCCGGCGGATCGGTACGGATCAGTAGAGGGCCATCGCGAGCTTGCGGCGCGACGCCACCACGACCGGATCCGCGGCATCGAACAGTTCGAACAGTTCGAGGAGCCGGGTGCGTGCCGCGGTGCGTTCGTCCCCGGCGCTGCGACGCACGAACTCGATGAGACGACCGAAGGCCGCCTCCGGCTGCTGCGCGAACAGTTCGGCGTCGGCCGCGGTGAACTGGGCTTCGAGGTCGTTCGGAGCGGCATCGGCGCGCTCGATCGCATCCTCGGGAATCTTGCTCGCGCGGGCCAGGAAACGCACCTGACGCAGCGCGGCCTGCGCCTCGGTGTTGTTCGGCTCGGAGTTCAGGACGAGCTGGTAGGCCGCCTCGGCGCCCTCGAAGTCGCCGTTCTCGAGTGCCTGCTCGGCAGCCTCGAAACGCGGGTCGGCGGGCTGTTCCTCCGGCTCGGCGCCGGGCGGGCCCGACAGCTTGCCTGCGACGGCGTTCCGGATGGCGTCGAGCCACTGACGCAGCGCGGGCTCGGGCTGCACGCCCTGGAAGTCGGCGAGCGGCTGGCCGGCCGCGATCGCGACGACCGTGGGCACCGACTGGACGCCGAAGGCCTGGGCGATCCGCGGGTTCGCGTCGACGTCGACCTTCGCAAGGACCCACGCACCGTTTGCCTCGTTCGCGAGCTTCTCGAGAACGGGTGAGAGCTGCTTGCACGGTTCGCACCAGGTCGCCCACAGGTCGACGATCACGGGCACCTGCATCGACCGCTGCAGCACCTCGGTCTCGAACGTCGCTTCGGTGACGTCCACGATCGGGGCGATGGCACCGGGTGCGGCGCCGTCGCCACCGGACGGAGGCGGAGGCGGCGGCGCGGAGGCCCTCTCCTTGAGCGGTGAGAGATCCACCGCGCCGGACATCGCCGCGGCGACGGCGGCAGAACGTGCTGGACGGGAACCGGGTCGAGTCACGTCCACCAGTTTGTCACGAGTGGTCCGAATCGTGCTGCGCGGACCGGGGGACGTCGCCGTGAGGTCAGACGGTCGCGGTGGCGTCCTCGCGGGTGGCGGGAGCGGACAGCTCTCCGAGGCGACCGGTGCGCACGGCCCAGCGCTCGAAGACGATCGTGCCGAACGGGGGCACGCTCGAGACGAGGGCGAGGAAGGTCGTCTTGAGATCCCACTTCAACGACCACGCCGTGAGGAGCGCGATGAGCACGAACGGGATGAAGCCGGCCACGCCGTGCACCATGCCCGGGATCGCGATGGCCTCTTCGTAGCCGAGCACCCACTTGAAGAACATGGCGATCAGGAGGGCGAGCCAGGTCACCGCTTCCCAGATCGCGATCAGCCGGAATCGTCTCGCGGGCGTGGACACGTCGAGGATGTTGGTCATGCGGCCATTGTGCCGAAAGGCCTACGACAAGCCGTAGTTCAGTGAGAGACATCACGGCCCCGGCATGCTTGCGCCGGGGCCGTGATCATGCTTCAGAGAAAGGGGTCAGTTCTCGGGCACCCGCACGATGAGCGCGTCGCCCTGGCCGCCACCACCGCACAGGGCGGCAGCGCCGACACCGCCGCCGCGGCGCTTCAGCTCGAGCGCCAGGTGCAGCACGATGCGCGCGCCCGACATGCCGAGCGGGTGGCCGAGCGCGATCGCACCGCCGTTGACGTTCACCTTCGCGGGATCGATGCCCAGCTCACGGGCTGAGACGATGCCGACGGCGGCGAACGCCTCGTTGATCTCGATCAGGTCGAGGTCCTTCGGGTCGACGCCCTCACGCTCGCAGGCCTTGGCGATCGCCCGTGCCGGCTGCGACTGCAGGGTCGAGTCCGGTCCGGCGACGACGCCGTGGCGGCCGATCTCGGCGATCCAGCTCAGCCCGAGCTCGGTGGCCTTGGCCTTGCTCATCACGACGACCGCGGCGGCACCGTCGGAGATCTGCGAGGCCGAACCGGCGGTGACGGTGCCGTCCTTCGAGAAGGCCGGACGCAGCGAGCCGAGCGACTCGGTGGTGGTCTCCGGGCGGATGCCCTCGTCGGCGGCGAAGACGATCGGGTCGCCCTTGCGCTGCTTGATCGACACCGGCACGACCTCGTCCTCGAACAGGCCGTCCTTCCAGGCGCGGGCGGCCCTCTGATGCGAGGCGGCGGCGAAGGCGTCCTGCTCCTCGCGGGAGACGAAGCGGTCGCCGGAGTTGGCCGACTCGGTGAGGTTGCCCATCGCCTGGTCGGTGAAGATGTCGTGCAGGCCGTCGTAGGCCATGTGGTCGCGCAGGGTCACGTCGCCGTACTTGAAGCCGGCGCGGGACTTCTCGAGCATGTGCGGGGCCTGGCTCATCGACTCCTGGCCGCCGGCGACGACGACGTCGAACTCGCCCGCGCGGATCAGCTGGTCGGCCATCGCGATCGCGTTGATGCCCGACAGACACACCTTGTTGATGGTCAGCGCCGGGACGTCCATCGGGATGCCGGCGGCGACGGCCGCCTGACGGGCCGGGATCTGGCCGGCGCCGGCGGTGAGCACCTGGCCCATGATGACGTATTCGACCTGCTCAGGAGCCACACCGGCGCGCTCGAGCGCACCGGAGATCGCCACGCCACCGAGATCCGATCCGGAGAAATCCTTGAGCGAGCCCTGAAGACGCCCCATGGGCGTACGGGCTCCGGCGACGATGACAGAACTGCTCACGGGACATTCCTCCGAAAGATCGGCATGTGATCGGAAAACTCCACTCGGATATTCACCTGAATCCCGATAGGAGTGCACTCAACGGTACCGCTACCGTCTAGAGCATGACCGAGACCTCTCCCACATCCGCTCCGGCGGCGTCCGTTCTCGCTTCCGGACTCGTCACCGCCATCGATCACGTCGGCATCGCAGTGCCCGACCTCGATGCCGCTCTCACCTGGTACGCCGAGAACCTCGGTCTCGTGTCCACCCACGAGGAAGTCAACGAGGAGCAGGGCGTGCGCGAGGCGATGCTGGCCGTTCCGGGGACCCTCGAAGGGTCCACCATGATCCAGCTGCTCGCCCCGCTGAACGAGAAATCCACGATCGCGAAGTTCATCGACCGCAATGGCCCGGGTCTGCAGCAGCTTGCCTACCGCGTCTCCGACATCGATGCCGTCTCCACTGCGCTTCGTGAGCGCGGCGTCCGCTTGCTGTACGACGCACCCCGTCGCGGCACCGCCGATTCGCGCATCAACTTCTTGCATCCGAAGGACGCGGGCGGCGTCCTCGTCGAGCTCGTCGAGCCGGCTGCACATCCCGCTCACTGACGGCCGTTCCGGTGCGCTCCCGAAGACGGATGGGGCGGGAGCGCATCCGGGTCGTACCCGCAGGGACCGGGTAGATTGTCTCCATGGTCTTCGATCGTGATCGCGCACCCAGCCACCTGCCGTTCTCCATCGTGCGGAAGGGATTCGACCGCGACGAGGTGACCAACTACTTCGCCCGGTTCGAGGCCGAGCTGCGCGTGACTGCCACCGACCGCGACGCCGCCGCCGCGCAGGCCCGCGATCTGGCCCGTCAGCTCGAGAACGCCCGCAACGAGATCGACGAACTCCGCAAGGACGTCGACCGTCTGTCGGTGCCGCCCACCACCGCCGAGGGCATGAGCGACCGCATCTCCCGGATGCTGCGTCTCGCCTCCGACGAGGCCTCCGAGCTGCGGGCCCGCGCCGAGGCCGACGCCGCCGAGATGATCTCGCTGGCGGAGCAGGAGGGCATCCGCCTCCGGGGAGACTACGAGAAGAAGCTCGCCGAACTCGAGGACACCCGCGTCGCCTTCGCGGCCGAGCACGAGCGGACGATGACTGCGGCCCGCGCCGAGGCCGAGCGGATCGTGGCTGCTGCCCGCGCCGAGGCCGAGCGACTCGACGCCGAGGCCGAGGCCAAGCGCGAGCAGGTGCAGCAGGACTTCGAGATCACGATGTCCGAGCGTCGCACGAAGCTGCTCGGAGCCCTCGACGAACTCGAACGGACGAGTAAGGCCGAAGCCGAGCGCCGCATCGAGGAAGCCACGCAGGAAGCCGAACGACGGCTCGCCCGCGCCACCGAACAGTCCGAGCGGAAGGTTGCCAACGCGCGCGACCTCACCGAGGAGCTCCGCGTGCTGCGCGGACGCATCCTCGGCCAGCTCGACGCCGTTCGCGAGCAGCTCGACGACGTCCCCACGCTGCTCGCGGGCATCAACCGCGAGGGCGAACTGCTCGACCGGGAGATCTCCCTCGACGAGCCCCGCACGACCGTCCTCGGCACGGCGCGCGACAAGCAGGGCAGCGACAAGCAGGGCTCGGACGACGAGAGCCCGACGGAGCCGGCATCCACCGAGGCCGACGCGAAGGCGGACAAGACCACGCCGCTGCCGCAGACCGACAAGACCACGCCCATGCCGCAGGCCGACCGGACGGTGCGGATCCCGAAGAGCGATGCCCCCGGCTCGGCTTCCGGCCCGAACTCGGCCGGGGAGCCGAACACCGGCGGGCAGGGATCGCAGTCCACTCCGCGTACGCCGAACGCCTCGGCACCGCATCGCTCGCCCTCGGTCGGTTCCGGTGTGCAGGGCCGCTCCCCCGCCGTGGCCAGCAAGGTCCGCAACTGACGGTCGCCGGCCGTCGGGCTTGACCTTCGAGTCGGTCGAAGCTCCATGATGGGCCGGTGACCGACCCGGAGATGATGTCGATCGGCGTGTTCGCCGAACTCGTCGGACTGACCGCGAGCGCATTGCGGTTCTACGACGACGCCGGCATGCTGCGCCCCGCGCAGGTCGATCCGTCGACGGGATACCGGTTCTACAGCCGATCCCAGGTCCCGCGTGCGTGCCGGCTGCGGCAGTTGCGGGAGATCGGGATGCCGCTGCCCGCCATCAGCGAGTTCTTCGCCGCCGACGCGGACGAGGCCGCGCGGTTGCTCGACGACCACGTCGTCGGGATGACCATGGAGGCCGAGAAGCTCCGACGGGCCGCCGAGACCCTCGCGGCGTCCCTGCGGGCCGAATCACGTCGCGTGGTCTGCACGGTGCCGGGACCCGTCCTCGCCGGCGCCGTCGATCAGGTCTCGGCCTCCACCGGTCACGACCCCGACATCCCGGTACTGAACGGCGTGCACATGGAAACCGGATCCGGCTGCGTGAGGCTGACCGCCACAGACCGGTACCGGCTCGCCACCCGGACGCTCGCGCACTACCTCGCCGACCTGTACGACGATCCCGCCGAGTCCCTGGTCTGGGATGTCCGCGCCCTCGACGCTGCCGATGCCCTCACCGACGAGCGCGCCCGGGAACACCACGAATCTCTCCGCGTCGCGGGCTTCTATCCGAGCCTGCACCTGAACCTGGCCGACGACTTCCGTCGTCTCGGGTCGTTCCGGGCAGCCACGGAACATCTCGACCGCGCGCAGGACCACCTGTCCGCGCTCCCCGACGATCCCTACGGCGACACCATCCGTACGGCCGTCCACGAGATGCGTCGGGCGATCACCGACCGCGACACCGCACAGCGAGCATCTGCGCCGGGCACCGCCCGCTGGGGGGTGCGCTCCGACCGGCGTGCAGCGACCGGTGCGTGGTGGCTAGGACCAGCGTCGCGTGGGCCGACGGGTCCCGCGTCCTGCCCAGCATCCGCTGTGCCAGTGCCGCCGGTCCTCCGCACCGCCGAGCGCATCGGTCGGCCACGCGACGACATGGGGTGTTCCCGGCGCGATCTCGTGATCGCATCCCGGACACCGGTACGGCTTGGTGGCACGCGAACCCGGCACGGTGCGCACGGTGAAGCGTTCCCCGTCGGCCCCCGCGGGACCGTTCTCGGTGCGCACCGTCGCCCCGAAGTAGGTCGGGGATTCGTCGGCCGCCCCGCCGCGCTTGCGGCCGGTGCGGGATCTGTTGCGGCGCGGCACGATCAGAACAATCTGAACTCGGTGCTCTCGGTACCCCGCAGCGCCTCGTAGTCGAGCACGAGGCAGCGGATGCCGCGGTCCGTGGCCAGCGTCCGCGCCTGCGGCTTGATCTGCTGGGCCGCGAACACGCCACTGACGGGTGCGAGCAGCGGGTCCCGGTTGAGCAGTTCGAGATAACGGGTGAGCTGCTCCACGCCGTCGATCTCGCCGCGGCGCTTCACCTCCACGGCGACGGTCGCTCCGTCGGCATCACGGCACAACAGGTCCACAGGGCCGATCGCCGTGGGGTATTCGCGCCGGATCAGGGTGAAGCCCGTCCCGAGGGTCTCGACGTGCTCGGCGAGAAGTTCCTGCAGGTGCGCCTCGACACCGTCCTTGATCAGACCGGGGTCGACACCGAGCTCGTGGCTCGAATCGTGGTCGATCTCTTCGAGAGTGATGCGCAGCTGCTCGCCCGCCTTGTTGGTGACGACCCACAGGGCCTCGGCGTCCTCGACGGACTCCTCTTCGAGCCAGCAGGGCGGGCTCATCCAGTTCAGAGGCTTGTAGGCACGGTCGTCGGCGTGGACACTCACCGAACCGTCGGATTTGACGAGGAGGAGACGTCGGGCCGTCGGCAGATGAGCCGTCAGGCGTCCGATGTAGTCCACACGGCAACGGGCAATCACAAGACGCACACAGCCACCCTAGAGGATCCACTCGACTAGTCTCGAACGACCATGCCCGCACGCAGTCACCGCACGGCCCCGCTCGGATCGGCCATCCTGGGAGAGCCTGCCGAACCGATCCGACGGCAACGCATCAGGATCCAGACCCTGTTGACGTTCTCCCTGATCGGTACGCATCTCGTCGGTGCCCTGATCGTGGCCGCTCTCATCAACGTCGTGATCCCGGGCCCGTCCGTACTGACCGCCGACTTCCTCGTCATCACCGCGATCCTCGCTCCTGTCTACGTGGTCTCGGCCGTCGTGGTCGGATCGGTGCTCGGTACCCGGGCGACCCTCCGCAGGCTGCGGTGGGCGCTGGAGAACCGGCCGCCCACCCCGCAGGAACAGCGGATCGCGTTGCGGATGCCCTGGCGTACCACCCTCCAGCAGGGAGCACTGTGGTTCATCGGGTTGATCCTGTTCACCGTCGGGTTCGGGGTCATCGACCCGCAGACGATCCCGAAGGTCGCGCTGACCATCACCCTGGCCGGTGTCACGGTGTGCGGATTCGCGTACATGTTCACCGATTTCGCGCTGCGCCCCATCGCGGCGCGCGCGCTCGAGGTCGGGACGCCTCGTCGCCCGCGCCTGGCCGGCACCACCGGACGCGTGATGCTCGCGTGGGCCCTGGGCAGCGCGGTGCCCGTTGTCGGTCTGCTGTTCATCGCGGTGTTCAGCTTCATCCGTCCCGTCACATCGACGCGCCTGGCGATCACGATCCTCGCCATCGGCGGACTCGGTCTGCTCACCGGCTCGCTGCTGATGTTCCTCACGATCCGGTCGACGATCGCGCCGATCGAATCGGTGCGCGCCGGGATGCAGCGCATCGCGTCGGGCGATTTCGATACCGCGGTCGTCGTCTACGACGGAACCGAATTGGGGCAGCTGCAGACGGGGTTCAACCGGATGGCCGAAGGCCTGCGCGAACGCGAGAAACTGCGCGACGTGTTCGGCCGCCATGTCGGACGGGAGGTCGCGGCTGCGGCGCTGGCCAATCCCGGTGTCCTCGGCGGTGAGGAGCGGGATGTCGCGGTGTTGTTCGTCGACATCGTCGGGTCCACCGCGTTGGCCGCGAGTCGCCCGCCGACCGAGGTGGTGGCGCTGCTCAACCGCTTCTTCGCGGTCGTCGTCGAAGAGGTCCACGCGGCCGAAGGATTCGTCAACAAGTTCGAGGGCGACGCGGCGCTCGCGATCTTCGGCGCGCCGGTCGCCCTCGACAACCCCGCCGGCTCCGCGCTCGGCGCCGCGAGGAGGATGGCGCGACGTCTCGCCGACGAAGTGCCGGAGTGTCGCGCGGGCATCGGGGTCACGGCAGGTCGTGCGGTCGCCGGGAACATCGGCGCGCAGGAACGCTTCGAGTACACCGTGATCGGCGATCCGGTCAACGAAGCAGCGAGGCTGTCGGATCTCGCGAAGACCGTTCCGGGTTACGTCGCGGCGTCGGCCCGCACCGTGCAGCTCGCCCCCGAGGACGAACGCGCACGGTGGGAACTGGGTGAGGAGATCACCCTGCGCGGTCGTTCCGAGCCGACGCGCCTGGCGATTCCGCGCGCGGACTGACGGCAGGCCTCACTCCCCCGCCAGCACCGCGTCGAGGAACTTGCGGGTGCGTTCCTCCCGGGGGCTGGTGAAGATGCGCTCGGGCGGCCCCTCCTCCACGATGCGACCCCGATCGAACATCAGCACTCGATCGGAGACGTCGCGGGCGAAGTGCATCTCGTGCGTCACGATCAGCATCGTGATGTCGGTCGTCTCGGCGATCGTCCGCAGCACGTCCAGCACATCGGCGACGAGTTCGGGGTCGAGGGCCGAGGTCACCTCGTCGAGCAGCAGGATCTCCGGATCCATCGCGAGGGCACGGGCGATCGCGACCCGCTGCTGCTGACCACCCGACAGTTGCGTGGGGTGGGCGGTCTCCTTGTCGGACAGACCGACCATCGCGAGCAGCTCCCGCGCACGGTCGCGTGCCTCGGCCTTACTGCGACCGAGGACGTGGACCGGAGCCTCGGTGAGGTTCTCCATCACGTTCATGTTGGGGAAGAGGTTGAACTGCTGGAAGACCATGCCGATGCTGCGGCGCATCGTCCTCAGGTAGCGCTCGGAGGCCGGGACGAGACGCGTCCCCTTGCGTTCGTGGCTGAGTGGTTCGCCCTTGACCCACACCACACCGTCGTCGATCTTCTCGAGGGTCATGAGCAGGCGCAGGATGGTCGTCTTGCCCGAACCGCTCGGACCGATCAACGTGACCCGTTCCCCCGGCGCGACGGTGAAGTCCAAGTGGTCGAGTACTACGTGGTCGCCGAATCTCTTGACCACGGAGTCGAAACGGATCATGGATCCATCGGAGCTGGCGGCGGGAAGCGAGTCGCCGTCGGCAC
This sequence comes from Rhodococcus sp. 852002-51564_SCH6189132-a, assembly GCF_001665495.1. Taxonomy (NCBI): domain Bacteria; kingdom Bacillati; phylum Actinomycetota; class Actinomycetes; order Mycobacteriales; family Nocardiaceae; genus Rhodococcus; species Rhodococcus sp. 852002-51564_SCH6189132-a. The sequence goes on along the minus strand of NZ_LZMJ01000087.1, from coordinate 2,679 downwards.
CGGCTTCCTTGTGCATCTCAATAGGCAAGGCGACGCTCCAATCGGCGGACGAGCAACGACGTCGGGTAGCTGGCGATGAGGAAGATCAGGCCGGCCAGCGTGAGCGGCTCGAGGTACTGAAAGTTGCGCGCACCGAACTGCTGGGCTGCGGTCACCATCTCCACGACGGAGATCGTGAACAGGAACGGGGTGTCCTTGAACAGCGACACCGCGTAGTTGCCCAGCGCGGGCACGACACGGCGCACGGCCTGCGGCAGGATCACCGCACGCCACGTACGCATCGGCGACAACGACAGGGCGCGGCACGCCTCCCATTGTCCCTTCGGCACGGCGTCGATGCCCGCCCGGTACACCTCGGCCATGTAGGTCGAGTAGTGGATCCCCAGTACCGCGATGCCGATCTGCAGCGCACTGAACTGCGGGAGCAGGTAGTACACGAACAGGAGCTGCACCACGAGTGGTGTGAGCCGGATGAACTGGACGACGGCGGACAGCGCCGTCGCGAGCACCTTCGGCAACGAGCGACGGGCGACGGCCACGACCAGCCCGAGCACCGCAGCGACCACGAATCCGAGGACCGTGGCCAGCAGGGTGATCCGGAATCCTTCGAGCAGTACCGGAAGGGCCTCGGCCGCGCGTTCCCAACTCCAGTCGACGGTCATGAGCGTGCCCCCAACGGCTGATCGAAGACCGGGGCGAGCCCGAAGATCTCACGCAGAGTGGGACCGGTCCCGAGTCGGCTCTTCGCCCGCACCTCGAGCGCATTCATCAGCAGCGTCAGCAGATAGCCGAGCACGAAGTACAGCACCAACCCCACGCCGAACGCGAAGATGGTGTCGCCGCTTCCTCTACGGAGCTGCTCGATCTGGAACGTGAGATCCTGCAGGAGGATGTAACTCGCCAGTGCTGTTCCCTTGAGCAGCTGGATGAGCAGATTGGTCAACGGCGGGATCATCTCGGCCCAGGCCTGCGGGAAGACCACCCGTCGCATGCGTTGCCAGTAGCCGAAATTCAGCGCTGTCGCCGCCTCGATTTGCGGCTTCGGCACCGAGGCGATCGCACCGCGCACCACCTCCGCTCCGTAGGCGCCGTAGTTGAGCGACAGCGCGAGGATCCCGCACACGATCGATTCGAGCCGGAACCCGAACAACGGCAGAACATAGAAGAACCAGAACAGTTGCACGAGAAGCGAAGTGCCGCGGAAGAACTCGATGAACACTCTCGCGCTGCCACGCAGGACGAGGTTCTTCGCGCCTGCCGCCAGCCCGAGGGCCACGGCGAGCAGGAACGCGAAGACCGCACTCCCCAGGGTCAATTCGACGGTGACGAGCAGACCGTCGAACAGTTGGGGGAAGGAGTTCCACAGCAGTTCGATCTTCGAACCGAAATCCATTACGACGCAGCCGAGATCAGGAAACGCCCTCGCAGAGCATCTCGGTCGTCAGCCCCGGATCGGGCATCTCGGCCTCCGTGAACCCGAAGTCGCCGACGATCGAAAGGTACTTCTGCGGGTCGGACGTGATCTTCGCCAGTTCCTCGTTGTAGGCGTCGCGCAGTTCGGTGTCCTCCTTGCGGAAGACCGTCCCGCCGGCGCCCACCTGAGGTACCCCGTCGATCTCCGCGACGAACGACTCGGTGACGTCGACGGGCGCACCCTCGTTGTTCTGCTTCATCCAGTTCAAGGAGATACCCGTCAGGGCGAAGACGTCGGCGCGTCCGTTGACGACGGCATCCATCCCGTCCTGGGGAGACGCCACCTGCATCGCGTCGATGCCGAGGGCGGACGCGTAGTCGGCTTCGATCGCGCCGGTCATGACGGCCATCCGGACGCCGCTCTCGGCGATCGACTGCATGTCGGCGAGTTGTTCCGGGTTGCCCTGCGGGACCATGAGTGCGGTGGTGTAGTTGAACTCCGGCTCGCTGAACAGTGCCTGTTCGCAACGCTGCGGGAGGATCGACATGCCGGCGCTGACCACGTCGAATCGTCCGGCCTGCAGGCCGGGAATGAGCGCACCGAAGTCGGTGGCCACACCTTCGACGTTGTCGATGCCGAGGTTCTTGAAGATCTCGCGGTGCAGAGCGACGGTGGCGCCGGTGAGTTCGCCGTCCTGCATGAAGCTGTAGGGTGCCTCGCCGGCGAACCCGACGGTGACGGTGCCTTCCTGCTGGAGCCGTTCGAGGGTCGAGCCCTCGGTGTCGGTGTCGACGCTCGTACATCCTGTGATGGCCGCGCCGATGAGTCCCAGTCCCGCGATCACCGCCGTGAACTTGCCGGCGGTACCCGTAGTCGATCGATTCGTCATCGTCTCGCCCCTCCTCGTCGTCGACGAGAACGCCCCCGACAGGCGCTCACACGCCGAACCCACACGAACCGTGCGATCGTGCATGAGCGGACGTTACCGACATAAGTAGGCATAGCCTGGAACAGGGCGTGTTTGTTACGAGGTCGTGATCGGCCGGGCGCCGGCGATGGAAAAGGGGCGCACCGTACCCGAGAACCGTTCGGAGCGTGAGTACTTTCCCGTGAGATGGGATCATCCGACGGTCCGGAGAGAGCCCGGAGAACACGAAAGGGGACCCAAACGAGTGGGTCCCCTTTCGGAACGGGTGTTCGGCGGTGTCCTACTCTCCCACACCCTGTCGAGTGCAGTACCATCGGCGCAGACAGGCTTAGCTTCC
>NZ_LZMJ01000086.1:0-158784 GCF_001665495.1 Rhodococcus sp. 852002-51564_SCH6189132-a | reverse complement strand
TCCCTCGCACCCCTTCATGGGTAACCCCCCGGGGGGGGGGTGACCCCCTCGAACGAACGACGGCGGGGCGCCCCCCCCCCCCGGCCTTCGTGGTGGTAGCGGGGACAGGATTTGAACCTGCGACCTCTGGGTTATGAGCCCAGCGAGCTACCGAGCTGCTCCACCCCGCGTTGCATGAATGAACCTACACGAGCACGAAAACGGAATGCAAATCGCCTCGTCGGACGCGGATGGGCCTCGACGACAACCGAAATCGCAACCCCGAGGTGTCTCGGTTCACATTTCCACCATGACTATCGCCACATAACGGCGGTGTAACGATCTTGCATCGACCCCCGTTATCACCTTCCTGAGCTGCGAAGACTCAATCGTCCCATCCCATCAGGTGGACAAACACCTCTCCCGGCGGAGGATGACGCGCCGCGGAGCGCTTTGTACTGTCGGTCCCGGCTCGAAACAGCCGAGCCACCACCGGCCCGTCGCCGCCAGTCTGCCCCGCGGGATCCGGTGCCTACGAAGACCCGAGGGGCAGGGACGCAACCGACGTGGTCCCCGATCCGGACGGAGACATTTCTCCGTCGACCGAGATCGACGAGGGCCGTCGCGCTCCGCGAGCGCGGGAAGGACTCCACAGAATGACCAACTTCAGCACGCGTGCATTCCGCACTGCCGTCGTCACCGGTGCACTCGCCGCGGTTCCGTTCGCGCTCGCCACCGGCACCGCGTCCGCCGCCCAGCACAACTGGGACGGCGTCGCCCAGTGCGAGAGCGGTGGCAACTGGGCCATCAACACCGGCAACGGCTACTACGGCGGCCTGCAGTTCTCGCAGAGCACCTGGGAGGCCAACGGCGGCAGCGGCCGCGCGGACCAAGCCTCGAAGGCGGAGCAGATCCGTGTCGCCGAGAACGTCCTGCAGACGCAGGGCCCCGGCGCGTGGCCCGTCTGCGGTCAGTACCTGACAACCGAATCCGCGCCGGCTCCCGCCGCACCCGAGGCGCCCGCACCGGCACCCGAGGCTCCGGCACCCGCGGCTCCGGCCGCCCCCGAGTTGCCGGCCGAGGTCACCCAGGCCGTCGACACCGCGAACCAGCTCGCCCAGCAGTACGGCTTCGGCGCCGAGTTCGCGCAGATCGTCGATATCACGCTGGCCGGTCGCTGACGCAGACCGTCTCTGCGAACACGACGAAGGCCCGCGGTGCGAACCGCGGGCCTTCGTCGTGTCGGTTTCCGTTACCGGATCAGCCGCCGGTGGATTCAGCCGCCAGTGGATTCAGCCGCCCGTGGATTCGTAGGCATCGACGGCTTGCTGCACCCGCCGCAGCGCCCGTCCGTAGGCTTCGAAATCGCCGCTGGTCTGCGCGTTGGCCAGCTCCGCGAGTGCCGAATCGAGCTCCGCGACCGCGGCATCGCGATTCGCGGGAGTCGTCGGCGCCGGCGAGGTGGGCTGCTGTTGCTGCTGATCGGAAGGCTGGTTCTCGTCCGTGGTGCCCTCGATCACCTCGCCCCGCGTCTCGTCCTCCACCTCGGCGGTGGGCAGCGCCTCGCCACCGGGAGCGGTGGCCGCGTCGCCGACGCCGGGACCGAACACCTGGTCGAGCGCACCGGCGAGAGTCGGTGCGTAACCGATCCGGACGCCACCGCTGGCACCCGGCTCCCGGTAGCTGACGAGCACGCGCGACAGCTGCGGGAAGGTCGACGTGCTACCCGCCGTCGCGTTGCGCTCGGTGTACATCGGCTGGACGTACAGGATGCCGCCGTCCGCGATGGGCAGGGTGAGCAGGTTGCCGTATTGGATCCGGTTGGACCGTTCGAGCAGGGTCCGTTCCGAAGCCACTCGGGTGTCGGAGATCATCGCATTCTGCGTCTGCTCCGGACCGAAGGTCTGCGTATCCGTCGGCAACTGCAGGATCGTGAACTTCCCGTAGTTCTCCGGATCGGATTCGACCGAGATGTACGCCGACAGGAACTGCCGGTTGTAACCCACCATCGCCGAGGTCAGACGGAACCGGGGATCCGCCGTCTCGCGATCGCCCATGAGCAGGTAGTAGGGCGGCTGGTTCGCGCTGGTGTCGACCGTCGGGTCCGCCGGCACCGACCAGAACGCATTGTTCGTGAAGAACTCGCGCGGGTCGTCGACGTGGTACTTGGCGAGCATCTCGCGCTGCACCTTGAACAGATCCTCCGGGTACCGGAAGTGCGCCCGCAGCTCGTCGGAGATCTGGTCCTGCGGGGTCACCGCATCAGGGAAGACACCCATCCACGCCTTCAGGACCGGGTCCTCATCGTCGACCTGGTAGAGCGTCACCGTGCCGTCGTAGGCATCGACCGTCGCCTTCACCGAGTTGCGGATGTACGAGACCTCCTTGCGGGGCAGCAACCGGCCGGTGTTCTGGTCGATGCTGTCCTCGACGAGGCCCTCGAGCGACGCGCGCTGCGCGTACGGGTAGTAGTCGAGCGTGGTGTACGCGTCGACGACCCACTTGATGCGGCCGTCGATCGCGGCCGGGTAGGCGTCGCCGTCGGCCGTCAGCCACGGCGCGACCTTCGTCACGCGCTCACGCGGGTCGCGGTTGAACAGGATCTTCGAGTCGCTGCCGATGGCGCTCGAGAACAGGATGTTGCGTTCGCCGTACTTCGCGGCGAAGGCGAGCCGGTTGAACCAGTTGCCGATGTCGACGCCGCCCGAGCCGGTGTAGGTGTACTTTTCGGTGTCGGTGTCGTACTCGCGCGGACCGGACGAGTCGGCGCTGTTGCCGACGATCGCGTAGTCCGGATCGGCCTCGGCGATGACCTCGCCGTAGTAGATGCGGGGCTGCTCGACGGGGATGACCTGGTTCTCCGCAGCGAGCGACGCCAGGTCGCTGACGAAGTAGACGGGATAGCCGCTGTTGCTGTTGGCGGCCTCCTCCGCCGAGGCACTCGCGGCGGCGTTCACGCGGTTGGCGGGCGCCGCGACGAGACCGTTGCCGTGCGTGTACACGGTGTGGCGGTTGATCCAGTCGGTCTGGTTGCCGGTCAGGCTCGTCGGCGAGAGCTCACGCGCCGCGACGATGTAGTCCTCCATACGACCGTCGAGCTCGTACCGGTCGATGTCGAGCGACTCGGGGTAGCCGTAGAAGTTCTTCAGCTGCGTCTGCTGCGTGAACGTGCGGGGAAGCACGTTCGGGTCGAGCAGGCGGGCGTTCGCGATCGTGGTGATGTCGGCCGGGATGTTCTCGGGCGAGGTGGTGCCCACACCCGGGTAGTCCTCGTACGCCACCTTGTCGTCGGTGATGCCGTACGCCTCGCGGGTCGCGGCGATGTTGCGCTCGATGTACTCGCTCTCCTTGTCGGCAGCGTTCGGGCGCACCGAGAACTGCTCGACCATGAGCGGGTACACCGCGCCGACGAGGATCGACGAGAGCACGAGCAGCGCCGTCGCGAGCGCGGGGATCCGCAGGTCGCGCAGGAAGATCGCGGCGAAGAACGCGATCGCGCAGATGACGGCGATCGCGAGCAGGATGAGCTTGGCCGGCAACACCGCATTGATGTCGGTGAAGCCACCGCCGGTGAAGGTGGGTTCCTTGCGGCTGCTCCACAGCAGTTCGTACCGATCGAGCCAGTAGGCGAACGCCTTGAACGCGACGAACAGGCCGGCGAGGACCGCGAGCTGCACACGCGAGGCCGTCGACATGCTTCCCCCGCGACCGGCGAGGCGGATGCCGCCGAAGATGTAGTGGGTGACGAGATTCGCGATGAACCCGAGCACGATCGCGACGAAGAACCAGTTGAGCAGGAAGCGGTAGAACGGCAGGTCGAAGGCGTAGAAGCCGACGTCGAGACCGAACTGCGGATCGGTGGTGCCGAAGTCGCCGCCGTTGAAGAACATCTGGACGGTGACCCAGCCGGCCTGGGCGACCAGACCGGAGAGCACACCGAGCACGACCGGGATACCGATCCCGAAGGCGCGCATGCGCGTCATCACGGTGGTGCGGTAGCGCGCCACCGGATCGTTGGGTCCGGTGGTCGGCACGAAGACCGGGCGCGACCGGTAGGCGAGCAGCATCGCCAGCCAGACGACACCGCCGATGAACAACCCGACCGCCAGGAACAGTGCGATCCGGGTCAGGAGAACCTTGACGTATACGTCCCGGAAGTCGACCTCGCCGAACCAGAGCCAGTTGGTGTAGGTGTCCACCAACCGTGGTCCGAGCAGGAGCAGCACTGCGGCCACCACTGCCAGGATCAGCAGAACTCTGCTCCGCTTCGACAATGTAGGTACTCCGGTCGGGGGCCTCATGCCCACGTGCCACGCTCCCAACTCGTCCGGCGGCGCGATCGCACCGCATCTGTACATCTCGCGCTCGACGAAAGCGTGCGAGCACGCCTCGTTCTCACGGAGTGACCGTTTCGCCCCACTCTACGGAATCCTCGTACAGGGGGTCGCACGACGCAGATCCGGCAGCGCACACCCGCGTACGGGTGCCAGGATAGGCCGGTGAACCAACGTCTTCCCGTACCTTCCGAACAAGGACTCGCGCGCGCCGTCCACGAGATCATCGATTTCGCGGATGCGGAGGGTTGGGACCGCCCTCCCGTCATGTTCGCGCTCGTCCCGACCGTGCTTCTCGCAGCCGCCGAACCCGCCCTCGCCGACCAGCTCGACGAGGGACACGAGTACACCCCGATCGCGCAGGAATCTTTCCCCGACGACGTCGAGGGCGGCAGTCCCGCACTCGAGGAGTTCCTCGCCACGACCACCTGGCCCGGATCGGTTGCCGGGTGCGCTCTCGTGCAGGAGGTGGTCGTGCTGCCGCCGAGCGCCGAGAACGAACTCGACGACGCCTTCACGCCGTTGCTCGCCGACGCCCACGCGGCAGACGAGGCGGCCCGGCTCGCAGCGCACAGTCACCCGGAACGACGCGCCGCCCGCCTCATCTCCGCGGTCCTGCGCGACGGGCCGTCACTCTCGCTCCTTCAGTTGCGCCCCCTCGACGACGACGATCCGTTCGCGGGCACTGAACTGCGGACCTACGACAACCTCGCCCCGCACGTCGTGGCCGCGTTGTACGCGACCCTCGAGGCGAGCGACGACGACTACTGAGAGGGCGATCACCGCACTGCCGGCCCCCGTGCGGCGCGCGGGATCGGCTGCCGACGGGCGGGATCAGCTGCAGGCGGGCGCGTCGCGTCCGTCCGCGATCGCTGCCAGCGCGTCGATCGCACCCTCGAGCGTCTCGACCTTCACGAGCTGCACACCCTCGGGGGCGCCGCTCTGCGCCTCCGCGCAGTTCTCGGCGGGCACCAGGAATACGGTCGCGCCGTCCTCCGACGCCGCGGTGAGCTTGTGGGTGATCCCGCCGATCGGACCGACCATCCCGTCCGAGTCGATGGTGCCGGTACCGGCGACGTCCAGACCGCCGTTGAGCAGGCCCGGGCTGAGCTTGTCCACCACGGCCAGACTGAACATCAGGCCGGCGGACGGTCCGCCGATGTCGGCGAGGTTGAAGGTGACCTCGAAGGGCACCTCGGGAACCTCCTCGGTGGCGATGCCCAGGAAGCCCTTGTCCGGGTCGCCGGGCCGGGAACCGACAGGAACGTCGAACGACTCCTCGGCATCGCCGCGCCGGACGGTGACGTCCACCGACTCACCGGGCGGCACGTCGCCGACCGCGCGCTGGACCTGGCCGGCCGTGCGCATCTCCTCGCCGCCGACGGCGACGATCCGGTCGCCCGCCTCGAGCAACCCGGCGGCAGGGGCGTCCTGGCCCACCTCGGCGATCCGCAGGGTCACCGGCAGGTCGAGATAGTGCAGGGCGGCGAGTTCGGCGGACCGCTCCGACTGGGCGAACTGCGCCTGGTCGACGGCCTGGACCTCGTCCTTGCTGCGGTCGGGCGGGTAGACCTGCTCGCGCGGCGCCACGCCGTAGCGCCCGCTGATCCAGGCGGTGAAGGTCTGCGCGAGGGTGAGATTGTCGGTGACCCCGACGGTCGTCATGAACAGACTGCCCTCGGTCTCGTCCGCCTCGATCCCCTCGAGCGCGACGACCGGGGTGCCCTCGATCTCCCCGAGCGTGTCGAAGACGGGGCCGGGGCCGAGCGCCACGTACGGCGCCCGGACGTTGAACGCCACGACCACGATGACGAGGATCGGGAGCACGAGCGCGAGCGGCAGGACGTAGCGACGATTCACCCGGCCAGGGTAACGGTCGCCCGACCACCCCCTTCACACCACGACCGTGTCGTGTTCGCCATGAGCGTGACCACGACGCCGGTCCCCGCCCTGGACGCCTTGTACCGTTGGATACATGAGCGACACGCCCTTCGGATTCTCGAATCCCGACGACGACCCCGACCGTAGGAAGGACGAGGGTTCCGGTAGCGGCGGAGCCGGTGGCGGCATGCCCTTCGGATTCGGACTCCCCGGCAGCGGTGGGGGCGACAACCCGTTCGGCGGTCAGGGCTTCGATCCCGCGCAGTTCGGTCAGATGCTCAGCCAGTTCGGCCAGATGCTCGCCGGTATGGGCAGCGCCATGGGTTCCGGCGGCGGCTCGGGTCCGGTCAACTACGACATCGCGACGAAGCTCGCACGTCAGCAGATCGGGTCCGTCGACCCGGTCTCGCCCCGTACCGCCGACGCCGTGACGGACGCCGCGCGTCTCGCGGAACTGTGGCTCGACGCGGCCACCACGCTGCCCGCGGGTGCGTCGAAGGTTGTGGCGTGGACGCCCGTCGACTGGCTCGACAACACCCTCGAGACGTGGAAGCGCCTGTGCGATCCGATCGCCGAGCAGGTCAACGGCATGATGCTGAACGGTCTGCCCGAGGAGGCCCGTGCGATGGCCGGGCCCATGCTCGGGATGTTCTCGCAGATGGGTGGGGTTGCTTTCGGCTCCCAGCTCGGCCAGGCCCTCGGCCAGTTGTCGAAGGAAGTGCTCACCTCCACCGACATCGGTCTCCCCCTCGGCCCGGAGGGCACCGCCGCTCTCCTGCCGGCCGCGGTCGAGAGCTTCGGTGAAGGACTCGAGCAGCCCGCTCAGGAGGTGCTCGTCTTCCTCGCCGCACGCGAGGCCGCCCACCAGCGCCTCTACAGCCACGTGCCGTGGCTGCGTCAGCGGATGCTGGCGACCGTCGAGGAGTACGCACGCGGCATCCGCATGGACATGTCGTCGATCGAGGATCTCGCCCAGGGACTCGACCCGTCGGCACTCACCGACCCGTCCAAGCTCGAGGAAATCCTCAAGCAGGGCGCGTTCGAACCCCAGACCACCCCGGAGCAGAAGGCCGCACTCGAACGACTCGAGACGATGCTCGCGCTCGTCGAGGGCTGGGTCGAGACGGTCGTCGCCGACGCGCTCGGCGAGCGGCTCCCGGGTGCCTCGGCCCTCACCGAGACCCTGCGCCGTCGCCGCGCCACGGGCGGACCGGCCGAGCAGACCTTCGCTACGCTCGTCGGCCTCGAGCTCCGGCCCCGGAAGGTGCGCGAGGCCGCTGCGCTGTGGCGACGCCTCACCACCGACGCCGGCACCGAGGCCCGCGACCATGTGTGGGCGCATCCCGACCTGCTGCCGGACTCGTCGGATCTCGACAACCCGACGGCCTTCGTCGATCGTGTGATCGGCGGTGGCACCGGAGCCTTCGAGGATCCGATCGCCCAGCTTCAGGCGACCATGGAACGTGAGCAGGCCGAACGGGATCGCGCGGCCGAGGACGGATCCGGCGAGGACCGGCCCGGGGACGACAGCACCTCCTAGAACGACCCGATAGAGGCACCCGCGCCTGTGGACAAACTGCTCCTCGTGAGCCGTCCACGGGCGCGGATACTGTCAGTCTGTCTCCATGATCACCGCATCGCGCGAGACGACCACGAATCCCGCGCCGGCCGAGGCTGCGGTTCTCCGGGTCGATCCGGAACTGGCCGTGCTCGAGCGGTCCGACGGCTCGCTCCAGCTCGGCTGGGGTCCCGGCACCGCGACCGTCGTCCTGCCACCCCAGGGCATGGACAGCTTCGACCTCGGCGTTCTCGTCCGACTGCTCGACGGCCGGCTCACCCTCGACGAGGTGCTGGACGTCGCAGCCGAGCGCGGGCTTCCGTCCGGACGGGTCCGGCAGGTGCTCGATGAGCTCACCGCGACGGGTGCGGTCCGGCAGGTCCCCGCGTCGCACGGTCCGGCGCGACCGCGGCGGGTGCGGGTCCACGGCTCGGGTCCGCTCGCTTCGGCGATCGTCGAGGATCTCCCGGTATGGGATGTGCGGTGGGTGCGCTCGTCGTCCGGTGACGAACTGCAGGACCCGGCCGACTGTGTCGTCCTCGCCGACGGGCAGGTGCCCGACCCCCATCTCGTGAACATGCTCGTGCGGGCCGGTATCCCCCATCTCGCGGTGCGGATCAGGGACGGACGCGGCATCGTCGGCCCGTTCGTACTCCCCGGCCGGAGCAGTTGTCTGCGCTGCGCCGATCTCGTGCGGGCCGATCTCGATCCGTCCTGGCCGCGACTGGCGAGTCAGCTGTACGGGCGGCAGGGCCACGCCGGCAGGGCGGTGACGTCGGCGACCGCGGCGATGGCCGTCGGCCAGATCGAGGCGTTCCTCTCCGCAGATCCGTCCGTGACCCCGGCGGTCGACCGCACACTCGAACTGGACCTGCGAACCCACCGCATCGTCACGCGCCGATGGTTCCGTCACCCCCGGTGCGACTGCTCGGCCATCGCTCGGGTCGGTCAGGCATGATGGGGGGCGTGCCAGACATCCCTCGCAGAAGCTCGTCCCGCACTGCCAAGCTCGCGAGCATTCCTCTGGGAATCGCCGGGCGCGCCGCTGTCGGTTTCGGCCGTCGACTCGCCGGCGGAGATCGGGAGGAGATCGACGCCGAGATGACGGCGAAGGCCGCCGAACAGTTGTTCAGTGTGTTGGGCGAACTCAAGGGCGGCGCCATGAAGTTCGGCCAGGCCCTGAGCGTGATGGAAGCCGCCGTCCCGGAGGAGTTCGCCGAGCCGTATCGGGAGGCGCTCACCAAACTGCAGGCGGAGGCCCCTCCACTGCCCGCCCAAGCCGTGCACCGCGTGCTCGACCAGCAACTCGGCACGAAGTGGCGTGAGCGCTTCGAGTCGTTCGACGACGTGCCCGTCGCGTCGGCCAGTATCGGCCAGGTGCACCGGGCCGTGTGGTCGGACGGACGCGAGGTCGCGGTGAAGGTCCAGTACCCGGGCGCCGACGAGGCTCTGCGCGCCGACATGCGCACGCTGTCCCGGTTCGCCGGATTGTTCGCCACGATGATGCCGGGTGCCGATGTGCGTGCGCTGCTCGACGAGTTGTCCGCACGCACCGAGGAAGAGCTCGACTACCGGATCGAGGCCGACAACCAGCGAGCCTTCGCGAAGGCCTTCGCCGGCGACGAGAAGTTCGTGATCCCGCGTGTCGTCGCGAGCGCCCCGAAAGTCGTCGTGACCGAATGGCTTTCGGCCACTCCGCTGTCTGTGATCATCAGCGGTGGCACGCGGGAGCAGCGCAACCGGGCCGGTGCGCTGCTCGCGGAGTTCCACTTCTGTTCGCCCGCGCGCGCCGGTCTGCTCCACAGCGACCCGCATCCGGGCAATTTCATGCTTCTCGACGACGGCCGTCTCGGAGTCATCGACTTCGGGGCCACGGCGTCGATGCCCGACGGCTTCCCGCCGGTGCTCGGACGGATGGTCCGACTCGCCCTCGAGGAACGTTTCGACGAACTCACCCGGCTGCTCTACGACAACAAGTTCGTCCTGCCCGGCCGCACGGTCACCGACGAGGAGATCGCCGACTACCTCCGGCCGTTCACCGACCCGATCCACACCGAGTCGTTCCACTTCACCCGCACATGGCTGCAGCGGGTGGCGGGCACGGCCACGGACTTCTCGAGTTCGACCTTCAAGACGGCTCGGACGCTGAATCTTCCGCCCGAGTACGTGAGTGTGTTCCGGGTGCTGCTCGGCTCGGTCGGCATCTGCGCTCAGCTCGACGCCGAGGCGCCGTACATGCGCATCCTCAGTGAATGGCTACCCGGCTTCGTCGAGGAGTGACGAAGCCGGGCAACCGTATTCACGCACAGACCAGTTCCTTGCGGGGTTCGGGCAGCGGATTCTTCCGCGGCCGGCCCCGCGGCCGCTTGCGGGCCACGACGACACCACGGTCGATGATCTCCCCGCCCCACACGCCCCAGGGTTCCTCCCGCTCGAGAGCGGCGTCGAGACACTGGGCACGCACCGGGCAGCCCGCACACAGCGTCTTGGCGTACTCGAGATCGGCCGGGGTCTCAGCGAACCAGAGGTCGGGGTCGTTGTCGTGGCACGGCAGGGTGTCGCGGTCGCGGTCGTTGCGGGAGACCGCGAAAGTGTCGCTGCGCGACAGGATGTCGGTACAACGCATCTCGTCTCCTTCCGTTCGGTTCGGCAGGCTCGACGGGTATTCGCTCGGCACGTGAGCTCCTTCGTTGGTTCGGTGGAATGCGATGCGAACCCGGCCGGAGAACGAGAAAGGCCACGGTCCGCTGGGCGGGGTCCGTGGCCTGGAGGAGACGAAAGGTCTACCGGGAAACAGTTCCCGATCGACTTCCGACCACGGACGAGACGGCGGCGGCGTGCACACGTCGGCGTGCACGCGGCGCGGCTGCCACTGCGGGTGCCACAGATGTGGCGGTGCGAGTGGTAGCGGCGGCCCCAGCGACACGAGGGGCCGCTGCCGCTGCAAAAGCATCGAAACCGAGCATCGGGGCCACCTCACTTTCTCGTCGCGCACGGACCGTCTCCCGTGACATCGTCATCCAGACTAGATTCGTGAGCACGATCGGCACAAGTTATTTTCTACCTGCGGTTTCGTGCCGCGTTCTTCGTCCCCGCACCAAAGTCGGAGGGCATGTCCCTCGCGACCACGAGACTCCTGCCCGACCTCGACGAGGCCGAACGCCTCGTCCTCGGGCTCGATGCGTTGCGCGCCGACGACGGCTCGAACAAAAGCACCTTCCGGGTGTTCCGCGACCGGCCGGGCACTACTTTTGCCTGTGCGCCGAATGAACACGGTCGGGTAGTCGTCAGAGGTCGAGGGTGTCGACGGTGCGCTCCCCCCGCACGAGGGCGAGCACGTCGGCACCGTACTGCTCGAGCTTCTTCGCCCCGATCCCCGGGATGGCGACCAGCGCACGATCGTCGCGCGGCTGCTGTTCGGCGATCGCGACGAGGGTGTTGTCGCTGAAGACGACGTAGGCCGGAACCTTCATCTCCTTCGAACGCTCCCGGCGCCATTCCTTGAGCGCGACCAGCAGATTCTCGTCGAGATCGGATGGGCAACCCTCGCAGCGGCCGAGCATGGTCGAGGTGGTGCCCATGAGCGGCTTGCCACAGACGCGGCATTGCGGGCGCTTCTTCCGCGGGGAGGACGGTTCGGCGATCTTCGACGCGGGTGAACTGTCGGGGATGAGCCCGTGAAGGAATCGAGAGCGTCGCCGCGACCGACGTCCGCCCGCCGTGCGGGACAACGCCCACGACAGTTGCAGGTGCACACGGGCTCGGGTGACACCGACATAGAGCAGCCGCCGTTCCTCCTCGATGCCGGCCTCGTCGGGCGGTGTGTCCTTGTCGCCGGTGACATGAGTGATCGGCAGGGTGCCGTCGGTGAGTCCGACGAGGAAGACGGCGTCCCATTCGAGGCCCTTCGCCGCATGCAGCGACGCGAGGGTGACGCCCTGGACCGTCGGTGGCTGGCGCGCCTCGGCACGGGCCGCGAGATCGCGCAACAGACCCTGCAGATCGAGATCGGGTTCGTGCTCGAGCAGTTCCTCGGTGAGCTGCACGAGCGCGACGAGCGACGCCCAGCGCTCGCGTGCCTGCGCACCCACCGGTTCGGTGTCGGTCAGGCCCAGCGGCACCAAGGTGGCCCGGACGAGGCTGCGCAGCCCGGCACCGCGACCGGCATCCTCCGGCAGGTCGTCGCGCGTACCCACCTGACGCAGGGCGTTGACCGCCTGCCGGACCTCCGCGCGGTTGAAGAAACCTTCACCGCCGCGCACCTGGTACGGGATACCCGCCTGCGTGAACGCCTGCTCGTAGGCCTCGGACTGGGCGTTGATGCGGTAGAGCACCGCGATCTCGGCCGCCGGGACCCCCTTGCCCATCAGCTTCGCGACGGCCTTGGCGACCGCCTGCGCTTCGGCCGGTTCGTCGTCGAACTCGGCGAAGGTGGGCTCCGGCCCGGACGGACGCTGACCGATGAGCTCGAGCCGGGTGCCGGCGATGCGGCCCCGCGCCGCGCCGATCACGCGGTTGGCGAGGTCGACCACCTCCGGCGTGGAGCGGTAGTCGCGTTCGAGGCGCACGACCGTGGCGTCGGGGAACCGGCGGGAGAAGTCGAGCAGGTGCTTCGGGGTGGCGCCCGTGAACGAGTAGATGGTCTGGTTGGCGTCGCCGACCACCGTGAGGTCGTCGCGCGCGCCGAGCCACGCGTCGAGCACGCGCTGCTGCAGCGGCGTGACGTCCTGGTACTCGTCGACGACGAAGCAGCGGTAGCGGTCGCGGAACTCCTCGGCCACCGCGAGGTTGTCCTCGAGGGCCGCGGCGGTGTGCAGCAGCAGGTCATCGAAGTCGAGATACATCCCGTCGCCCGACCGGGTCTTGAGCTGCTCGTACGTCTCGTAGACACGCGCGACCCGCTCGGGATCGGCCGGTGGGGTGCGGTGGGCGCGGGCGGCCGCGGCGGGATAGTCCTCGGGCGCGACGAGCGTGCCCTTGGACCATTCGATCTCGGACAGCAGGTCGCGCACGGTGTCGGTGTCGGTCGGGAAGCCGCACCGGTGCGCCGCCTGCGAGACCGCCGCGAACTTGCGATCGAGCAGTTGCCAGGGTGTGTCGCCGACCACCTGCGGCCAGAAGTACCGCAGCTGCCGCAGCGCAGCGGCGTGGAAGGTGCGGGCCTGCACCTGCGTACCGTCGCCACCGATGCCCAGGGCGCGTAGGCGGGAACGCATCTCCCCTGCCGCGCGGGCGGTGAAGGTGACGGCGAGGACTTGGCTCGCGGAGACGTGACCGGCCGAGACGAGATGGGCGATGCGGCGGGTGATCGTGCGGGTCTTGCCGGTACCGGCGCCGGCGAGCACGCAGACCGGCCCGCGTGGGGCGAGCACCGCTGCTGTCTGCTCGGGGTCGAGACCGTCCACCACATCCGCACACATGGCCTCCATCATGACAGCGACCGCCGACAGCGCAGCCCACCGGTGAGATCACCCGGTGTGGTGAGGACCACAGCTCACCCCGCCGCGGAACATGTTCGGCGGCTGTGATGTTCTCGAAGACATGACGCCCACCGACGCACCCGCCCTCACCGTCTACTCCACCACCTGGTGCGGTTACTGCAGGCGGCTGAAGACCCAGCTCGACCAGAACGGCATCCCATACGCCGAGATCGACATCGAGTCGGATCCGGCCGCCGCGGAGTTCGTCGGCAGCGTCAACAACGGCAACCACGTGGTGCCCACCGTCAAGTTCGCCGACGGCAGCACCGCGACCAACCCGTCGCTCGCCGAGGTCCAGCGCGCTCTGGGTCTGTAGCTCCCGCTCTTCCGGTAAGGCCGGTCGCGTTCGTCGCGGCCGGCCTCTCCCGTGTCCGGGCCCGACTCGATCCTGTGCCCTCTACCGCAGTGCCCTCTACCGCAGTGCCCTCTACCGCAGTGCCCTCTACCGCAGTGCCCTCTACCGCACGGCCTGCTACTCCTTGGCCCAGCCCTCGAGCATCCCGCGCGCAATGGAGATCGAACCGGGCAACAACAGCGGGGCGTCCTCGGCGGACGCCCAGTCGCCAGTCGCCAGCGCCGCACGGACCTCGTCACGAGTGAACCACCGCGCCTCGGTGATCTCCCCGTCGCGGAAGTCCAGCGCCTGCTCGGGATCGGCGATCGCCGCGAATCCGAGCATGAGCGATCGAGGGAACGGCCAGGGCTGACTGCCGAGATACCGCACGTCGCGCACCTCGACACCGACCTCTTCACGGATCTCCCGCACCACGCACGATTCGAGCGACTCACCGGCTTCGACGAAGCCTGCGAGAACGGAGAAGCGCCGCTCGGGCCACACCGGTTGCCGGGCGAGCAGCACCCGGTCGTGTCCGTCGTGTACGAGGCAGATGATCGCCGGGTCGGTGCGAGGGAACTCCTGGTGTCCGGTCTCGGTGCTGATCCGCGACCAGCCGGACATCGTCGGACGGGTGGGCGAGCCGTCGACCGCGCTGTAGCCGGCGTTGTCGTGCCAGTTCAGCAACGCGACCGCGCTGACCATCAGATCGGCGTCGGCATCGTCGAGACGCTCGCCGATGCGCCGCAGATCGGCCACCGTGCCCGTCTGCGCCAGGACGCGAGACGCCCAGACGTGGTGTCCGTCGCGGATACCCAGGAAGATCGCGCCCTCGACCGGTTCGGGACCGAGCTCGGACGCCTCACCGAGCACGAGCGCGT
Organism: Rhodococcus sp. 852002-51564_SCH6189132-a; assembly: GCF_001665495.1. NCBI lineage: Bacteria > Bacillati > Actinomycetota > Actinomycetes > Mycobacteriales > Nocardiaceae > Rhodococcus > Rhodococcus sp. 852002-51564_SCH6189132-a. The sequence continues at coordinate 144,337 of NZ_LZMJ01000086.1, read as the reverse complement.
TGTCGGAGACACGGACCTGGTTGCGACGATCGACCCGCAGGAGTTTCGCACCGGCCCAGCCGGCGCGCAGGGCGTCCTCGTCCGAACGCAGTTCCTCCGCCCGGTCGACGACGGTACGTGAGAGCAGCGGGGTACCCGACAAAGCGAAACCGGTCACATCAGCACCCTAGCCACGCATGGCGCCCGGCGACGAACCCACCAGCCGGATGTAGAGCAGTTTGTCGTTCGCTTCGAGCGCGTCGACCTCGGGCGAACCGATCCGCCACATCCGCCCGTCGCGGACGACGGCGAGCACGATGTCCTTGAGATGCCGCGGGGATCCCCCGACCTCGCTGGGGTCGACATCGCGTTCGGTGATGGCGAACCCGGCTTCCGGGGTGAGCAGGTCCTCGATCATCTCGACAACGTTCGGCGTGGTCGTGGCGATGCCGAGCAGTCGCCCCGCCGTCTCCGACGAGATGACCACCGAGTCGGCACCGGACTGACGCAGCAGGTGGGTGTTCTCCGACTCGCGGATGGCGGCGACGATCTTCGCGCGCGGGGCGATCTCGCGGGCGCTGAGGGTCACGAGCACCGCGGTGTCGTCGCGGTTCGCGGCGACGATCACCGCCGACGCGTGCTGCACCCCGGCGAGCCGGAGCACATCGGACTTCGTCGCCGAACCCTGGACCGTCACGAGGCCCTGGCCGGCCGCGGACTCGAGAACCACCGGATCGGTGTCGACCACGACGATCTCGGACGGGGGTACCCCGTCGCCGAGCATCGCGTCGACTGCGGTACGGCCCTTGGTGCCGTAACCGATGACGACGGTGTGATTACGCACGCGGCGCCTCCAACGCTGGATCTTGAATGCTTGCCGGGAACTCTCGGTCAGTGCCGACAGAGTGGTACCGACGAGCACGATGAGGAAGAACACCCGGAGCGGGGTGATCAGCAAGATGTTGATCAGGCGCGCTTCGGGTGTGAACGGGGTGATGTCGCCGTAGCCGGTGGTCGAGAGCGAGACCGTGGCGTAGTAGACGCAGTCCAGCAGCGACAGTTCGTCGCCCTGGGCGTCGCGGTAGCCATCGCGATCGAGGTAGACCACGACGACCGCGAGGAACAGCGCCGCGAACGCGTAGCCGATGCGACGCGCGATCGCGAGTCCGGGACTCGTCTGTTCCTGGGGTACGCGCAGCACACCGACGAGCGCGAAGTCGGGGCGCTCGGTGAGCTGATCGGAGCGGCTGAACCGCGCACGCAACCTCCCGGGCATCGCGGTGTCCCACCTTCCTGCTGTCGGCCTCCACTGGTGGCCACCCTCGGTCGTCGCGGTACCGAACGAACTGCGCCCGATACCGGATCGCAGCGTACCGCCGCGCGCTAGTGTGGCACGCATGTCCACGAAAGCGTCGCAGCGCTCTGCGATCCGGCTGGCAGGTCTACTTCTCGGCGTGGGGGTCCTGCACTTCGTGCGACCGGAACCGTTCGACGGCATGGTGCCCCGCGCCCTGCCGGGTGATGCCCGCACCTACACCTACGCCTCGGGGGTCGCGGAGATCGCCGTCGCCGGCGCGCTCGCCGTGCCCCGCACCCGGCGCCTCGGCGGTTCCCTGGCCGCGGCGCTGTTCCTGGCGGTCTTCCCCGCCAACGTGCAGATGGCCGTGACGTGGCTGCGCAGCCCGAAGCTCTCCCCCGCCGCCAAGGCGGTGTCGCTCGCCCGGCTCCCGCTGCAGGTCCCGCTCGTCACCGAGGCACTGAAGGTCCGCCGCACATCCTCCCGCTGAGCTGACCACACGCGGTGAGTGAGGTCACAGCGAGCGGGTATGCGTTCGGTATGGACACCGCACGTGGTCTGAAGGTGGTCGTCGTCGGCGCGACCGGAAATCTGGGAACCGGGATCGTCGAGGCGCTCGGACGCGAACCCGACGTCGCCGAGATCGCCGGCGTCGCGCGACGACCGACGGAATGGACGTCCCCCAAGGCGACCTTCACGGTCGCCGACACCACCACCGACGACTTCCGCCCCATCGTGCGGGGCGCGGACGCGGTGATCCACCTGTCCTGGCTGTTCCAACCCACGCACCGCCCGGAGGTGACCTGGGAGAACAATGTGCTCGGCGCGATCTCTGTCTTCGAGGCGGCTGCCGCGGAGAAGGTTCCCGCGCTGATCTACTCGTCGTCGGTCGCGGCCTATTCGCCCGGACGCTCGACGGATCGCGTCACCGAGGACTGGCCCACGCACGGGTGGCCGGGTGCCGCCTATCCCCGCGAGAAGTCGTATCTGGAACGTTTTCTCGACACCCTCGAACTGCGGGCGCCGGAGATGCGCATCGTACGGATGCGGCCCTACTTCCTCTTCAAGCGCGAATCGGCGACCTCACAGCGACGCCTGTTCGTCGGCCCCCTGCTCCCGGGAAACCTGCTGCGCAGCGGACTGCTCCCCGTGATGCCGCTGGTCGAGGATCTGCGTGCCCAGGTACTGCACACGAGCGACGTGGCCGACGCCTTCGTCCGTGCGACCGTCCGGCCCGTCCGCGCGTTCAGCCTCGCCACGGAACCGCCCGTGGACGGCGCGTTCCTGGCAGAGATGTTCTCCGCCAGGAAGATCCCCGTACCGCGTGCAGCACTCCGCAAGGCCGTGCGGGCGGCCTGGCACGCGCATCTCGTTCCGGCCTCCCCCGGCCTGCTCGACACCGTGCTGCAACTTCCATTGCTCGACGGCACGCGCGCCCGCACAGAACTGGGCTGGGAACCGCAGTATTCGCCGCCCGAGATCCTCGAGGAATTCCTGTCGGGACTGCGGGAGGGAGCCGGGATGCCCACCGCTCCCCTTGCACCCGATACTGCCGGACGCCGGGCACACGAAGTGGCCACCGGTATCGGGCAGCGCCCCTGAGGTTGCGTCACTCGCCGTCGGCACGCCCTCGCAGATTCCCCGCCTCGAGCACGAGGCGTTCGAGCATCGCCGCATTCGGCAGTTCCTCGGGCGCGACGGTGTGTCCGGTGCGGACGTAGTGGAAGGCCGCTCGGACCTTGTGCAGCGGCAGTTCGGCCGGTCGGCCGGTGAGCCGCTCGGTCCGCGCTGCCATCAACTGGGCCCAGGCGAGCCGGTAGGCGGCGAGCTGCACACCCACCGCGGCGAGCTTCTCGCTTTCCGGTTCGGCGCCGGTCTTCCAGTCGATGACCGTCCAACCGCCGTCCGGATCCTCGAAGACGGCGTCGATACGTCCGCGGATCACGGTGCCGCCCAGGGCCGTTTCGAACGGCACCTCGACCTCGACGGGGTTGCGCGACGCCCACTTCGACCGCAGGAATGCCTCCTGGAGCCGGTCGAAGTGCGAATCGTCGCCGTCCTCGTCGTCGGCACCGGGAAGCTCGTCGAGGTCGAGCAGGCGCGTCGCGCCGAATCTGCGCTCGAGCCACGCGTGGAAGGCGGTGCCGCGACGCGCGAGCGGATTGGGCCGGAACGGCAACGGACGACGCAGACGCGCGGCGAGGGCGTCGGGATCGGTGGCGAGATCGACGAGTTGGCTGACTGACAGCTGTGCGGGCAGCACCACCTCGGCGCTCTGCTCGGCGCGCTGTTCGCGTTCGGCCAGGAGCGCATCGACGTCGGTGGCCCACTCGTCGGGATCGTCGTCGTATTCGGTCGGGAGGTCGGTCCGGTCGAACTCGGCGAGGACCAGTGCCGCGCCGCGTTCGACCTCGGTGCGCCGGGCACCGAGCGGGTCGCGCGGCCACAGTGCGCTGCGCGGTGAGGCCGTGAGCGGGTTCTCCTCCTCCGGTTCGGGTTCCGGAGCCCAGTGGTCGATCGCACCGAGTTCGGGCCGGGCCGTGACGATCTCGTGCAGTTCCTCGAGGAACGGCGAGGGTCCCTTCGGTTCGGATCCGGTGTCTGCCCAGTGGTGGGCGGAGACGAACAGTGTTCGTTCGGTGCGGGTGAGAGCGACGTAGAACAGCCGACGGTCCTCGTCGAGCTTGCGGCGCTTGAGCGCGTCCTTGTGGGAGTCGATGGCCCGCTCGAGCATCTTGCGATCGGAGAGGTCGTCGAGCTCGAGCACGGGCACACCGTCGGTGCTGCCCGGATCGTCGGCGGGCAGCACCCGGTCGCCCCGCAAGTGCGGGGGAAGTTCGGTCGTCGAACCGAGCCAGGTCGCGGCGGCGGTGGAGGATGGGAAGACCCCGGCAGCGACATGTGGGACGGCGACGACCTCCCATTCGAGGCCTTTCGCGGAGTGGACGGTGAGGACCTGCACGCGGTCGGGGTCGACTTCCACCTCACCGGGCGCGAGCCCCTGCTCGATCTCCTCCGCCGCCGCAAGATAGGACAGCAAACCGGGCAGGGTCGCGTTGGTCCGCCCCGCGTAGGACGCGACGACCGAGGCGAAGGCGTCGAGATGCTCGCGGCCGGCGACACCGCGTCGGCGGCCCACGCGGGCCTCGGTCTCGATGCCGATACCGAGCACACGCTCGACTTCGGCGACGAGTTCGGTGAGCGGCTGGCCGAGCCGCTCGCGCAGGGAGGTCAGCTCGCGACCGAGCGCGACGATGCGCGCGTAGCCGAACTTCGAATAGCGGCTGCTGTCGCCGGGATCGGAGATCGCATCAGCGAGACCGGCCTGGTCGGCATATTCACCGGGCAGCGCCGAATCGAGGGCGTCCTCGAGCGCGTCGGGATCGGTCACCGCACCGGCGACACCCCAGCGTCCCGCGATGGCCAGTTCCTGGGCGCGCTCCCACAGTGCCTTCAGGTCGGCGGCACCGAGCTGCCAGCGGGCGCCGGTGAGCACCCGCACAGCTGCGCTCCCGGCCAGCGGATCCGCCGCCAGGCGCAGCATCGCGAGCACGTCGGCGACTTCGGGCGTGTGCAGCAACCCGCCGATGCCGACGACCTCGACCGGAAGGTCGCGGGCGCGCAGCGCCTCGGCGATCGGAGCGGCGTCGGCGTTGCGTCGGATGAGGACCGCAGCGGTCGGCGGTGTGCGTCCGGACTCGCGGGCGGCGGCGTACTCGTCGGCGATCCGGTCGGCGACCCAGTCGCGTTCCACCGCGACGTCGGAGTGCAACGCGAGGCGGACGTCGCCGGCGGCCGCGTCGGGGCGGGGACGCAACTGGCTGACCGACACCCCGCGATCGCGCAGAGGTTCGGACGAGACGTTCGCCAGTTCGAGGGCCTGCGGCGGATTGCGCCAGCTGGTGAGCAGTTCGCGGGTGGGTGCCGGCTCGCCGTCGGCCGCCGGGAAGTCGGTCGCGAACCGCGGCAGGTTGGCGGCCGACGCGCCGCGCCAGCCGTAGATGGACTGCATGGGATCGCCGACCGCGGTGACCGCGAGACCGGGATCGGCGCCACCGCCGAACAGGGCGGCGAGTAACACGCGCTGGGCGTGCCCGGTGTCCTGGTACTCGTCGAGCAGCACAGCCCGGAATCGTTCCCGCTCCCCGGCTCCCACCTCGCGGTGATCGCGGGCGACCCGCGCGGCGAGCGACATCTGGCTCCCGAAGTCGAGAGCACCTTCGCGGCGCAGTGTCTCGGACAGCCGTTCGACGAGCGGAAGCAACTGCAACCGCGCGTGCTGGGTTTCGAGGTAGCCGAGCAGCGTCTTCGCCGGTGCTCCGCGCTGCCCCGGGCCGGGCGGGAGGGTGTGCACCAGCTGTTCGAGTTCGACGTGGGCGTCGCGCAGCAGATCCGGCTCGACGAGGTGCTCGGAGAGCTGGCCGGACAGGGCGAGAACGGCCTCGGTCACCGATGCGGGATTGCGGTCGGTGTCGAGTTCGCCGTCCCACGAGCTGACCACGCGGTGCGCGACCTGCCACAGCTCGGTCTCGGACAGCAGCGTCGCCGATGGTTCGATGGGCAGCAGCAGACCGTGCTCGGTGAGCAGGCGACCGGCGTATGCGTGGTATGTGCTCACCTCGGGTTCGCTGCCGAGGATCCGTGCGCGCAACCCGCCGCTCGGATCGAGGTCGCGCAGGAGCGCCGATCCGGCGAGCTTGGCCAGGCGCGCCCGGATGCGGGCCGTGAGCTGCTGCGCGGCCTTACGCGTGAAGGTCAGGCCCAGTACCTGCTCGGGTTCGACGAGACCGTTGGCGACGAGCCACACCACCCGCGCGGCCATCGTCTCGGTCTTGCCGGCACCGGCCCCGGCGACGACCAGCATCGGGCCGGGCGGGGCCTCGATGACGGCGGCCTGCTCGGTCGTCGGCGGTAACTGTCCCAGTGCCTCCGCCAGGCGCTTCGCGCTCACCCGTGGTGCACTCATTCCCCTGTCACCTGTCTGCCTTCGTCGTGTGCCGGGCAGCTCGACAGCACCGGGCAGTGCCGGCACCCGTCGTTGACCCTCGCAACGAAGCGGGGGCCGCGGGTCGCGGCCGCCGCGTCGTGGATGATCTCCCGCCACTGCGCGAGACCGTCCTCGTCGAGGGGCGGCTGCACGCGCTGCGTCGCGCCTTCCTTGTTGTGCGGCTTCGCCACGAAGACCAGGCGCGCGCCACCGGGCTCCGATGCCGGTTCGCCCTCGATCGCGCCGGCCGCCGCGGCCACCTGGTAGGCGGCGAGCTGGGCATGATCGCGCGCGGCGTCCTTCGACACCGGGTTCTTCGCGGTCTTGACGTCGATGACGACCGGGCGGCCCTCGGCGTCACGTTCGAGCCGGTCGATGCGACCACGGAGCCGCACGCGGGGCTTGTCGTCGGAATCGGGTTCGAGGATGCCGTCGACCTTGATCTCGACGCCGATCTCGGTGAGCTCTCCGCGTGTGCCCTGCAGCCACGTCGAGAAGGTGTCGAGCATGCGGCGGGTGCGTTCGAGCTCGCGGCGGGCATACCATTCGGCACCCAGATCGACCGAGTCCCATGCCTTCTCGAGGGCCTGGTCGATGCGGTCGGGAGGGATCCGCCCGGCGAGCGCCTGGACGAGGGTATGTACCAGCGTGCCGGTGACGGCATGGCTGTTCTCGCCGTCGGAACCGCCGTGGCGCTCGAACATCCACCGCAGCGGACACGTCGTGAGCTGTTCGACCGTGGACGGCGACAATCGCACCGCGTCGTCGTCGGGATCCCACAGCGGGTCGGCGGTGCTGGGATCGGCCGTGCCGTACCAGTCGTCGGGGTGGGCGCCGCGCACCCCGGCGCGCGCGAGCCGCGCGAGTTGCTGGGCGGCTCGCTGCTGTCGTTCGGGTTCGGTCTCGGCGATCTCGGGATCGCAGACCACGCTGCGCAGTTCGGCGACGAGGGCGGGCAGGGCCAGCACGCGGGTGCGGACCTCGTCGGGCACCGGTTCGGCCAGGAGGTCGTCGGGCGCGTCGAGGTCGTCGGTGCCGACACCGCGCAGTTCGTCGACGAAACGGGACCGGACCAGTTCGCTGTCGCCGCTCACCGAATCGACGGCGGTCACCAGAAGGTGGGTGCGGGCGCGACTGCACGCCACCAGGAACAGGCGCCGCTCCTCGGCGAGCAGCGGTGCGGTGCGGGAGAGCCGCGCACCGGCCTCGTCGCCGCCGTCGGCACCGGAGACCGCGTCGATCAGGGCCTCGATGCCGAGCAGGGTGCCGCGGGCGCGCAGGCTCGGCCACAGCCCTTCCTGGACACCGGCGACCACCACGACGTCCCATTCGCGACCGGCGGCGGAGTGCGCGCTGACGACCGTGACCGCTTCGGATTCGGCGGCGACACGGGTGCGAGCCGTCGCAGGGATCTCCTGCTCGGTGAGATAGTCGACGAACCCGGCGATGTGTGCGCGGGGCAGACGGTCGACGTAGTCGGCGGCGGCGTCGAACAGAGCCACGACGCCGTCGAGATCGCGGTCGGCCTGCGCCCCGATCGGCCCACCCCAGGCCGACGCGGCGGCCCATCGCCGTTCGAGTCCGGTGGCCTGCCATGCCTCCCACAGCACGTCCTCGAGACCGCCCCCGCGCAGCGCCGCCGAGCGGGCCTTGCGCAGCACACCGAGCACCTTCCTCAGCGGTGCCGCCTCGACGTCGGTCAGCCCGCGGATCAGATGCGAGTTCCCGGCGGTGTCGTCGCCCTCGGTGAGCAGGATGCGCAGCAGTTCGGCGGAGTCGCGGTCGTTGCCCGATGCTAGCTCGACCCGCCGCAGACCACGCCGCAGTCTCCGCAGCGCGACCGGTTCGGCACCGCCGATGGGCCCGGACAGCAGGGCAAGTGCTTCGTCCCCGCCGAAGCCACTGTCGGATACCGCGCGCAGCACGAGCAGCAGTCCCGCGACGCTGTGCTGGCGGGCCAGCGGGAGTTCGGAGGCGGCGGTCGTCATCGGGACGCCCGCCGCGAGCAGCGCGCGACGCAGCGGCGCGAGTACCCGCGGCACGGACCGGACAACGATCGCCATGCGCGACCACGGCACACCGTCGACGAGATGGGACCGGCGCAGGGTGTCGGCGACCAGCGCCGCCTCCTTGGCCTGCGACGAGCACACCGCCACGCGGACCTGCCCCGGATCACCCTCCTCGACGCGGTGCCCTGCCATACCCCGGTGCGGCGGCAGGCCCGGCAGTCTGCGGGTGATCCCGTCGGCGACGGACGCCACCTCGGGAGCGGCACGATGGTTGACACCCAACACGATGCGGCGCGATCCGTCGGCCTCGCCGAGGCTCTCGAGGAAGGAGGTGTCGGCGCCGCGGAAGCCGAAGACGGCCTGATCGGGGTCGCCGGCGATCGTGCTCGTGCGGGTGCCGGTACCGATCACGCGGACCAGGTCGGCGGCCTGCGGATCGAGATGCTGGGCGTCGTCGACGAGCAGGTGGCGGATGCGGCCGCGCTCGGCGGCCAGCAGATCGGGATCGGTCGCGAACGCCGCGAGCGCCGCGCCGACGAGTTCGGCCGCGTCGAGTGCCGGAGCGGTGGCCTCCGGAGCTTCGAGACCGACGGCACCGCGAAGCAGCATCACCTGCTCGTAGCGCTCCGCGAAACGCCCGGCCGCGACCCATTCGGGCCGATTGCGGCGCTCCCCGAGCGCGACCAGATCCTCCGGGCCGAGACCGCGCTCGTTGGCGCGCAACATCAGGTCGCGCAGTTCGACGGCGAAGCCCGTCATGCCCAGTGCCGGACGCAACCGCTCGGGCCACATCCCGGCGCCGTCATCGATGTCGCCGCGCAGCAGTTCGCGCAGCACGGCGTCCTGTTCGGCGCCGGTGATCAGACGGGGCGGCGGATTGCCGTGCGCCGAGGCCTGCAACCGCAGCACCGCGAAGGCGTAGGAGTGGACGGTACGGACGAGCGGCTCGCGTGTGGCGCGGGGCACTGCGCCGTCGCCGAGCGCGATCAGACCGGCCGTGATCGCCTCGCGCACGGCGGTGGCGGCCCGCCGCGAATGCGTGAGGATGAGCACCGACTCGGGATCGGCGCCGGAGGCGATGCGGTGGACCGCGAGGTCGACCAGCAGGGACGTCTTGCCCGTGCCGGGACCGCCGAGGACCTGCCACGGCCGCCAGCGGAGGGAGGGCGGGGCGTCGTCGAACAGCACGCGCACGTCGTCGGGCCACTCGCGGGCCACCGGCGCCTCGGCGGACCTGCGCACGAGGCGCGCGGCCGGGCGGCGGACGCGATCGGGGATCTGCGGTTCGGACATGCGCGAGACGGTGGCGGGCAGGTCGGTGACCTGCGCCCGTGGTGGGTGCAGGTCGGGGATGCCGGTATCGACGTCGAGCATGACCCCATCCCACCAGACGGGTACGACAGCGTCCGGGGCACACCGCGGAGTCACGACTGGGATAGTGGTCGGCGTGAGTGCCACGGATCTTCTGCACACCCATCTGTTCGGCCCCGTCGACGGACCGGAGGTCCTCGCCCTGCACGGACTCACCGGTCACGGCCGACGCTGGCGGAACCTCGCCGAACGACACCTGCCCCACCTGCGGTTCGTCGCTCCGGACCTCCGGGGTCACGGCCGGTCGCCGTGGACTCCCCCGTGGTCGTTCGAGGCGCACATCGCCGACCTGAAGGCCGTGCTGGACGCACACACCACCGGTCCCGTCACCGTGGTGGGCCACTCCTTCGGTGGTGCCCTCGCGCTGCATCTCACCGCCGCGGTGCCCGACAGGGTGCGGGCGCTGGTACTCCTCGATCCGGCGATCGGCCTCCCGGCCGACCGGATGCTCGAGATCGCCGACCTCACCCTCCACAACCCCGACTACACGGACGAGGCGGAGGCGCGGGCCGAGAAGGTCCACGGCGACTGGGGCGAGGTGGCCCCCGAGTTGCTCGACGAGGAGATCGCCGAGCACCTCGTCGAACTCGACTCGGGGCGTGTCAACTGGCGGATCTGCGTACCTGCGCTGGTGACCTCGTGGGGCGAGCTGGCCCGCGGACCCGTCCTGCCGCCGGCCGGTATCCCGACGATCTTCGTGCAGGCCGGGAAGGTGCAACCCCCGTACACCACGTCAAATTTCCGTCGCGACCTGGCGGAACGACTCGGCGACGACCTGACCCTGCTCGAATTCGACTGCGACCACATGATCGACCAGGCGCGTCCCGCCGAGACCGCCGAACTCGTGGCCCGGATGGTGTAGCCGGTGGTCACCACGGACGAGCAGATCGAGCGGGTCCGCGAACTCGTGGCCTCCGTGCCCGCAGGCCGGGTCGCGACCTACGGCGACATCGCCGGTGCCGCGGGCCTGTCGAGTGCACGCACCGTCGGATGGATCATGCGGACCGATTCCGCCGACCTGCCGTGGCACCGCGTGGTCCCGGCGTCCGGGCGACCGGCCTCGCACCTCGCGCGCCGGCAACTCGCGCGTCTCGAACTCGAGGGCGTCCCGATCTCCGGCGACCGGATCGATCTCACCCGTGCTCGACACCGGTTCCCGCCGGGCTCAGGCGAGCACGGCGGCGAGCCACGCGCAGACGACGAGTAGGTCCGGTCCCCGCGCCCACTGCCGGAGCAGATCGACCGGAATCTGCCCGACGGCCGTCTCGAGGATCAGACCGTCGTACCCGATCGGAGGTCGCGTGCGCATCCGATAGGCGGCCGCGCACCCACCGACGATGACGATCACGACGCTCGCCACCGACGCACTCCCGGCGAATCCCGTCACGGCACCGGCGACGACCGCGGCCGACCCCGGGACGGCCGAGAGTGCGCGACGCAGGTACGTGTCGCTCGTACCGAGCAGGACGGCGAAATCGGGATCGCGGCTCACGTCGCGCAGACCCGCACCGAAGATCGTCGCCACGGTGAAGACGGCGACGAGCTGCACCACGACAGCGGCGGGCGGCGATACGACCGACATCAGCACCACGACGCCGAGCAGCGCCACGCACGCGACGAGCACGGGTGTGGGCCTACGGACATGGCGGAGCAGATCGGAACGGACGAGTGCCGCGATCCGGCGGCGCGGCAGGGCCCGCGAGCGGCGGGATCCGATGCGCAACCAGGCCTTCCGTTCGACCACGCCTGTCAGCAGCGAAGGATCGAGTGCCGTGAACGACGCCGACACACCGACCGCGGTGTCCGATCCCACCCTCCACTCCGGTGCAGCGATCCTGTCGCATCGACGCAACGCCGAGACCGCCGGTGCCGCAACGGCGATCCACGCCCCCACCACGAACAACGGTCCCGGCGGTGGCACCGCGACGCCGACGGCGGCGACCGTCACCACGCCCGGAACGGCGACGAGGCACGGCCCGACCACGACCCGCACGACCGCGGGCACGAGTACCCGGCACTGCACGAGCATCGGAAGGGCGACGGCACCGACACCGAGAGCGGCAGCGAGACATGTGAACGCGACGCGCCCCTCCGGGGTGGTCACGAACGTCGCGAACCGTCCCGCGAGAGCACCCGCGATTGCACCGCAGATCAGGAGCGCCGCGACTCTCGGGCGGAGTGCCGCACCGCGATCCACCGGTGTGGACAGCAGCCAGAACTCCGTCTCGGTACCGCACGTCACCGGACCTGCGGCCCGGGTGGACGCCGTCCCCGCAGCGACCGCGATCGCGACGACGGCCCATCCCCACGCCGAGGTGCACCCCGAATCGCGCACGATCGGGTCCCCGCACGCGAAGGTCGTCGCCGGAAGGGAGAACAACCACCACGCCAGTCCCCCGCCGACATACAAGCCGAGGACGACCAGCACAGCGAGGGCCGGACGATCCACCAGCGGCGCGCGCCGGCGCTCGAAGGCGTGACGGAGCGCGCGGAGGTCGCGCGCGCCGGGGACGGTTCCGGTCAGCTCCATCGGTCCGCCTCCACCACCTGGTCGGCGACCGCGTCCACCAGGGCGACATCGTGCGAGACCATCAGCACGGTGCCGCCCGCGCGCTTCTCGGCTTCCAGTGTGGACGCCAGCCACCGGCGACCGGCGTCGTCGAGATGCTGTTCGGGTTCGTCGAGGACGAGCAACCGCCGGGGCCGTACCAGCGCGGAGGCCAGCGCGAGCCGGCGGCGTTGCCCGCTCGAGAAGGCCAGCGGCAGTCGATCGGCCGACGCGGCGAGACCGACCTCCTCGAGGACCTGTGTCGCCGCGTCGAACGGGTCGGTCACGCCGTGACCGGTGGCGACGAGTTGCAGGTGTTCGTGCGCGGTGAGATGCGCGAATGTCGCCACGTCGCCGAGGACTGCGGCGACCTGCCGTCGCAGCGTCGGCGAGCTCTCGTCGACGGGGACGCCGTGGATCTCGACAACGCCCTCGTCGAGTCGGTCGACGCCGACGACGCATCCGAGCAGGGTGGACTTGCCGGTGCCGTTCGCGCCGATCACGGCGCAACATCGGCCGGGGGCGACGTCGACGTTCACCCCGGTGAAGACGGTCAGGTCACCGAACGAGCGGTGGGCGTTGCGGACGGACACGGCGGGTGTGCCGTGCGGATAGGGATCGAACATGGAAAATCTCCCGGTGTTCCTCGTCGGACGGAGTGTCGAGGGCGAGGACGGAACCGGGTGAGCGCGGACGTGGCCGTCCGGCGGTGTCGGGGTGGGAGTGGCGGCGGAACCCGCCGCGCAGACGTCGTTCCTCGGAGGTCGGGCCCCGGATGCTGCGACCGAAGGCGAACAGCGGATCCTCCGCGGCGGCGACGAACGCGAGTGCTGCGACGACCACCACCAGCAGGCCGAGGAGCAATCCGGCGGTGTCGCCGGTGGAGACCGCGGTGACCGGAACGACCGCGGAGACGAGCCAGGACATGAGGACGACGAACACCGCCGCGCCGTTCCGCCAGCCGAAGAACATACCCGCCAGTCTATCCGCGACACGGCAGTGCGATCGGTGCCGGACACGGCAGTGCGATCGGTGCCGGACACGGCGAGTACAGACGATCACGAGCGCGGCGGATGAGGCAGCATGAAGACATGAGCACGCTCACCCACGTCGAAGCCGTGATCGTCGCGGGAGGCCGCGCGACCCGCATGGGAGGCGTCGACAAGCCCGCTCTGACCGTCGGCGGCCGCAGGATGCTCGACACCGCCCTGGGCGCGGTCGAGGGGTGCGCGCGGGTGACGGTGGTGGGTCCGCACCGCGACGATCTCGACCTCCACGTGCTGCAGATCCAGGAGACACCGCCCGGCGCGGGTCCGGTCGCGGCGCTGGCAGCGGCGGATCCGGTCGCCGATCTCGTGGTCACTCTCGCCGCCGACCTTCCGTTCGTCACACCGACGACGGTTGCGGCCCTGCTGGAGGCCCTGAACGAGGATGCGACGGCCGAGGCCGCCTTCGCGGTGGACGACACCGGCCGGGTGCAGTTCCTGCTCGCCGCGTGGCGGACACCGGCGCTGGCCGCGCGTCTGGAATCTCTCGGTGGAGACGTCGCGAACCGGCCCATGAAGGCGTTGTTGCCCGAGCGGTACGTCACCGTCTCGGTGTCCGAGGCGACCGACTGCGACACCCCTGCCGATCTGGAGGCGGCGCGCGCCGGATCCGCGACCGCCCGTGTGGCCGCCGATCCGGACCGGGCGCGGAGAATCCTACGGGAAGCGTTGTCGCCGTTGCCTTCCCGCACCGTTCCGGTCGAGGAGGCGCGGGGCGCCACATTGGCGGCTCCGCTCGTCGCGGTGGAGGCGTTGCCTCGCGTCCGCACCTCGGCGATGGACGGTTACGCGGTGGCGGGCGACGGACCGTGGTTGTTGCGCAACGAGATCCGCTACGCGGGCGACGGAGGCTCGCTCACGCTCGGCGACGGGGAAGCGGCCCGGATTGCGACGGGCGCCCACCTGCCGGCCGGCGCGACCGCCGTCGTGCGCGACGAGTTCGTCCGCGTGGAAGGCGGTCTCGTCAGTCGCCTGCCCGATGCGCCCGTGCGCGACGATGCGCGGCGCCGCGGGGAGGACTGGGAGTCGGGGACGGTCCTCGCCGAGGCCGGCACCGCCGTGAGCCCGGCGGTCGCCTCCGCGGCCGCCAGCGGTGAGGTCACCGAACTCCGGGTGCGAGGTCCTCTACGGGTGCACATAGTGCTCACCGGCGACGAGATCCGACGCACCGGCCCTCTGCGCGAGGGGCAGACGCGCGACTCGCTGGGTCCGGTACTCCCGGACTTCGTCCGCTGGTGCGGCGCCACGGTGGTCGGTGAAGGGCATCTCCGCGACACCGCCGACGGATTCGATGCGTTGTTCACGGGCACCGATGCCGATGCGATCGTCATCGTGGGCGCGACGGGCGGTGGCGCCGCCGATCAGTTGCGCGGTGCGCTGGCGCGGGCCGGCGCGCAGGTGGTCGTCGAACGGGTGCGGTGCAAGCCCGGTGGATCACAGGTCGCGGCGACGCTGCCGGACGGCCGTGCCGTGCTGGGACTGCCCGGGAATCCGGTGGCGGCGGTGTCGACGCTGCTGGTGCTGCTGCCTGCGATCGTCGACGGCCGCACCCTCCGCACCCCGGCGACTCCTGTGACCGCTCCGCTGGCGAACGCCTCGGAGGTCGTCGGCGACATCACGCGGTTGCTCCCCGCCCGCCAGGACGTGCAGGGACGATGGTTGTGCGACAACACGATTCGCACCGCGCATCTCGCCGGCCTCATCGGGCGCAGCGCGATCGCCGTGGTGCCACCGGGAGCGGTGGACGGCGACCGCGTCGAATTGCTGCCGCTCCCCCGCTGATTCAGGCGCGGTGGCGAGCCGCTCCCACAGGAGCGAGGCGCAACGCATCGACTGCGGAGCGGTAGCGCCGGGCCACGAGGTCGACGACGGGTTCGGCGACACCGATCGGCGCAGCGACGCCGTCGGCGCCGACCTCCGCCAGGCGGTGGTGGAACAGACCGTCGGCGAGAAGATACGACGCGACGAACACCCGGTGTGCGCCGCCGGCGCGGACCTCGTCCACGACGGTCGCGACCCGCGGTTCTCCGGTGGCGATCCATCCGACGCGCACCGGGGTCTGCACGAGCGACGAGACCATGCGGGCCGTCACGTGGACGTCGTGGCGGGCGCGAGGGTCGGACGAGCCGGCGGCCGCGAGAACGACGTCGTCGCCCTCGACCCAGCCGGCCTGCCGCAACCGCTCGACGAGGACACGGGCGAGAGCAGGATCGGGACCGAGCGCGGGGGTGATCGTCACCGCGTCGTTCCCGCCGGCCGCGACCTCGCGCGGAACGTCGGTGTGCACGTGATAGCCGGAGGCGAGGAAGGCGGGGACGAGCACGGTCGGACGGCCGGTGTCGCGCAGGACCTCCGAGGGCGACGGTCCGAGGACATCGACGAAGGCGACACGGGTGGGACCGACGCGGGAGGAGACGGCATCGGCGAGCGCCGCGATCATGTCGACACCGCGCGGATTGCGGGTGCCGTGCGCGACGAGCAGGAGCGCCGGGTCGGCGTGTGTACCGGTCATGGATGCATTCCTTCCGGGTCGACGGCGAGGCGGTAGCCGCGCTTGACGACGGTCTGCACGATCGCCGGTGCGCCGAGAGCCGAGCGCACCCGGGCGACCGCGGTTTCGACGGCGTGAGTGTCGCCGCCACCGCCGGGCAGGGCCGCGAGGAGTTCCTCGCGGGAGACGACGAGACCGGCGCGCGCGACGAGTGTGCGCATCAGGGCCATCCCGGTAGGGGGAAGGCACCGCACGGTGCCGTCGACGATCACGCAGCGCCCTCGCGGGCTGAGGACGTGACCGCCGGCCTCGATGCGCACAGCCCGCCGGGGCAGTTCCTCGGCGATGTGCCGGGCCAGCGAGCCCAGCCGGGATCGGGTGGGCATGCTGACGGGTACGTCGAGTTCGGTGAGCGGTGCCGCGGTGACGGGACCGACGCACACCGCGGTGACGCCGGTCCGCAGCGACCGGAGCATCGGCTCGAGCCAGCCGGTCTCCTTGGCCCGCATGAGCATCGACGCGACGGCCGGTGCACTGGTGAAGCTCACGGCGTCGAGTCCGCGTTCGACGATCTGCTCGATCATCCGGTCGAGCGCGGTGAGATCCTCGGGGGCCGTCCATCGGTAGACCGGGACGGGCACGACGTCGGCGCCCGCAGCGCGCAGCGCATCGCACACGTCGGTCCCAGGCTCCCATTCGGTGCGCTCGCCGTGCAACTGCACCGCGATGCGGCGGCCGGCGACCCCCTCCTTCAGCAGAAGTTCGAGCACCTCGGCGGTCGATTCCGAGGAAGGAGACCACTCCTCGCGGAGTTCGGCGGCCCGGATCGCGCCCGTGACCTTCGGGCCACGGGCGAGGATCCGGCTCGAGCCGAGTGCCTGCGCGAGGTCGTCGGCGAGTCCCCAGCCCTCCGCTGCACCCATCCACCCGCGGAATCCGATCGCCGTGGTGGCGATCGTGATGTCCGGGGGCTGCGCGACGATGCAGCGGGTGACGCGCTCGAGCTCGTCGTCGTCGGACAGCGGGATGATGCGGATGGCGGGGGCGTGCACGACCTCGGCCCCACGCCTGGTGAGGAGCGTGGCGAACTCCTCGGCACGCCGAGCTGCCGTCACGCCGATGGTGAATCCCCGCAACGGCGCGTTGTCGTCGCTCACGAACCCTCTCCGGTCGGCCCCTCGTGCCGCTGGTCACGGGGGACGAGGCTGTGGATCTGGACGACTCCCGCCCATACGCGCACCTCGTAGACGGGCAGACGCACCGACGGATCGTCGAGGTACCGGCCGTCGTCGAGGGAGAAGACCTGCTTGAGCAGCGGCGACGCCACGGTGGGCTCTCCGCCCCGGTCGCCCACGATACCGCGGGACATCACCGCGGCGCGGCCGAACGGATCGAAGTTGCTTACTGCGCGCAGCGTTCCGTCGTCGAGCAGGAACAGGGCCACCTGCTCGCCGCCGCGCAGCAGCACGGCCACGCCGCGGCCCGGAATGAGATGGCTGAGTGGACAGGCCGAGGTCCATTCCAGTCGCCCGTCGAACACGCTGTCGCGCGTCGATCCCCCTACGGTGTGCGTCTCGATGACGGTCATCGCTGTCCTCCTTGAAACTGCTGTCCTGAAGTGTGGGTGCCGGGTGTTTCGAGCGCGTTACCCGCTCGTTCCCTCGGGGTAAGCGGTCGTCACGCCCCGGTTCCGGGTCCGATGCCCGGCATACCCACGAGGACGGGGACCTTGCGGGGGCCGCTGTCGTCGAAGCGGACCGTGGGGTCGGGCTGCTCGGGCGCGTTGACGAACGAGACGAACCGCGCCAGCTTCTCCGGATCCTCGAGGACACCGGCCCACTCGTCCTTGTAGCCCTCGACATGCTTGGCCATCGCGGCCTCGAGATCGTCGGCGATGCCGAGGACATCGTCGCACACGACCTCCTCGAGGTGCGCGAGACCGCCCTCGAGTGCGTCGAGCCACGGCGCGGTGCGCTGAAGCCGGTCGGCAGTGCGGATGTAGAACATCAGGAACCGGTCGATGTAGCGGACGAGGGTCTCGTCGTCGAGACCACCGGCGAGGAGCTGTGCGTGCTTGGGCGACTGGCCGCCGTTGCCGCACACGTACAGGTTCCAGCCGTTCTCCGTCGCGATGACACCGACGTCCTTGCCGCGTGCCTCGGCGCATTCACGGGCGCAACCCGACACACCCATCTTGAGCTTGTGGGGCGATCGCAGTCCGCGGTAACGCAATTCGAGGGCGACGGCCATCCCGACCGAGTCCTGCACGCCGTAGCGGCACCAGGTGGAGCCGACACAGCTCTTGACGGTGCGCAGCGACTTGCCGTACGCCTGGCCGGATTCCATGCCGGCGTCGACGAGACGCTTCCAGATCTGCGGGAGCTGTTCGACGCGGGCACCGAACAGGTCGACGCGCTGACCGCCGGTCATCTTCACGTAGAGACCGAAATCGCGTGCCACCTCACCGATCACGATGAGCTGCTCGGGGGTGCACTCGCCACCGGGCATGCGCGGCACGACCGAGTAGGTGCCGTTCTTCTGGATGTTGGCGAGGAAGTGGTCGTTCGTGTCCTGCAGACCTGCCTGCTTCGGGTGCAGGATGTGGTCGGAGTCGGTGGACGCGAGGATCGAGGCGACCACCGGCTTGCAGATGTCGCAGCCGTGTCCGGTTCCGTACTGCGCGATGAGCGCGGAGAAGGTGCGGATGCCGGTGGCCTGGACGATCTCGAACAGTTCGGCGCGCGACTGCTCGAAGTGCTCGCACAGGGCCTTCGACATCTGCACACCCGACTGGGCGAGCAGTTGCTTGATGCTCGGGAGGCAGCCGCCGCAGGTGGTGCCCGCACTCGTGCACGACTTGATCTGCGCGATGTCGCAGGCGCCCTCGGAGATCGCGCCGCAGATCGCGCCCTTGGTGACACCGTTGCACGAGCACACCTCGGCGTCGTCGGGCAGCGCGCCGGCGCCCGGCTTCTCCCCCACCGGGGAGATCAGCGTGGCCGGATCACCCGGCAGTTCGCGGCCCACCAGCGGTCGCAGCGTGCCGTAGGCGGAGGCGTCGCCGACGAGGATGCCACCGAGCAGGGTCTTCGCGTCGTCGGAGACGACGAGCTTGGCGTAGGTGCCCTTCGCGGAGTCGGACAGCACGACCTCGAGGGCGCCGGGCGTCGTCGCGTGGGCGTCGCCGAAGCTCGCGACATCCACGCCGAGCAGTTTGAGCTTCGTCGACAGGTCGGCGCCGGGGAACTCGGCGGTGCCGCCGACGAGCCGGTCGGCGACGACCTCGGCGGTGCTGTAGCCGGGGGCTACGAGTCCGTAGCAGGTGCCCTCGACGGCCGCGCATTCACCGATCGCGTAGACGGCCTCGTCCGAGGTGCTCCGACAGGTGCGGTCCGTGAGCACACCGCCGCGGCCGCCGAGTTCGAGTCCGGCCTCGCGGGCGAGTTCGTCCTGGGGACGGATGCCGGCGGAGAAGATCACGAGCCCGGCCGCGAGGACGGAGCCGTCGGACAGGGTCACCTGGAGCGCCTCAGGTCCGGCCTCGATCTTCTCGGTGCCCACACCGGTGTGGGTGACGAGGCCGAGGTCGGTGACGAGACGGTCGAGGACACGGCCGCCGCCCTCGTCGACCTGGGCGGGCATGAGCCGGTTGTTGTACTCGACGACGTGCGGGGTCACGCCCAGCAGGCGCAGCGCGTTGGCGGCCTCGAGTCCGAGCAGGCCACCACCGATGACGATGCCGGCGAGGCCGGCGGCCTTGGCGCGTTCGGCGGCGGCGCGGATGCCGTCGAGATCGTCGAGCGTGCGGTAGACGAAGCAGCCGGGCAGGTCGTGGCCGGGCACGGGGGGCACGAAGGGGTACGAGCCGGTCGCGAGGACGAGGCTGTCGTAGGGCAGAACGTCGCCGCCGGCGGTGGTGACGGTGCGGGCCGCGCGGTCGATTCCCACGGCGCGGGTGCCGACACGCAGGTCGACGAGGTCGTCTGCTGCGTAGTCGTTTCCGGCGAGGGCGAGTTCCTTGCGGTCCCAGGCTCCGACGTAGGACGACAGTCCCACGCGGTCGTAGGCGGCGTCGGCCTCCTCGCCGAGCACGGTCACCGACCAGCTGTTCTGCTCGTCGCGGACGCGAAGGGCTTCGACGAAGCGGTGGGCGACCATTCCGTGTCCGACGACGACGACGTTCTTGCGGCTCATGATGTTCTCTTTCTTCGTGCCGGGATCGGTCAGACTGCGACGCGGGCCGGGGCGGGAGCCTCGGTGGAGGGCTCGCTCGTGGGGGTGGTGTTCGGGCGGCGGAGGAAGACGAACCAGGTCACCGCGATGCACACGAGGTAGAAGATCGCGAAGACCCAGAAGGCCATCGTCGCGGACTGCGCCTCGCCGCCGTAGGAGGCGCGGAAGACGAGGTTGATGCCCACGCCGCCGAGTCCGCCGATGGCACCGGCGAAGCCGATGAGGGCACCGGACATGCTCCGCGACCAGGCGGCCTTCTCGTCGCGATCCAGTTCGTCGAGATCCTGCGCACGGGCCTCGAAGATGGACGGGATCATCTTGTAGACCGAGCCGTTGCCGAGCCCGGAGAGCAGGAACAGGGCGATGAAGCCGAGCACCATGGCGGTCAGCACACCGCCGGTCGCGGCGCCGGTGGTGCGGTCGTCGAGGGTGCCGGCGACGATGAGCACCGCGGCGGCCAGGGCCATCGCGACGAAGGTGTAGAGGGTGATCTTCCCGCCGCCGATGCGGTCGGCGAGCTTTCCGCCGAGCGGGCGCGAGATGGATCCGAGGAGCGGGCCGATGAAGGCGATCTGCGCGGCGTGCAGTGCGGCCTGGGCGGGGGTGTCGCCGCCGGCGAGGAAGTTGATCTGCAGGACCTGACCGAAGGCGAAGCTGAAGCCGATGAACGAACCGAAGGTGCCGATGTAGAGGAAGGAGATGATCCACGAGTCGCGGAACTTCAGCGCGGCGCCCATGGCCCGCAGGTCGGCCTTCTGATCACGGAGGTTGTCCATGAACAGGGCGGCGCCGAGCGCGGCGACGGCGCACAGGACCAGGTAGACCGCGCACACGATCCAGGGCTCGGTGTTGCCGACGGTGGCGATGACGAGCAGGCCGATCAGCTGGACCGCCGGGACACCGATGTTCCCGCCGCCGGCGTTGAGTCCGAGGGCCCAGCCCTTCAGTCGCTGGGGGTAGAAGGCGTTGATGTTGGTCATCGACGAGGCGAAGTTGCCGCCGCCGACACCGGCCAGTGCCGCGACCAGCATGAACGTCGTGTAGGAGTGACCCGGGTTCAGCATCAGGTACAGCGCCCCGATGGTGGGGATCAGCAGTACGAGGGCACTGAAGATGGTCCAGTTGCGGCCACCGAAGCGGGCGGTGGCGACGGTGTAGGGGATGCGGAGGATCGCGCCGACGAGCGTGGGGACGGCGACCAGGAAGAACTTACCGGCGGCGTCGATGCCGTACACCTCGGTGGGCATGAACAGCACCATCACCGACCAGATCGACCAGACGGAGAAGCCGACGTGCTCGGCGATCACCGACCAGATCAGGTTGCGCTTGGCGACCTGCTTGCCGCCGGCCTCCCACGCCTCCACATCCTCGGCGTCCCACCGCTCGATGTTGTGCTTGCGCGCGAATTTGTCTCTGAGACTTTCTTTTTCGATGAAGGTCGTCATCGCCGTTCCTCCTCGGGTCCGTGTTGATCCCAAGGTAGGAAACGGGTGTTGCTACGGTGCTGCCCGCGGTGACCGTCGCGTCAAGAGTTGCTCACCCCGGCCCCGGCCGCCCTGTGAGGTGTTACAGGAGGAACCGCACGAGGTCGGCGGTGTGCGCCAGGCCCGGGAAGGCGTCCTCGGTCGAGCGCGGGTGCAGCGCGTGCACGGCCAAACGGAAGATGACCGCGCGCAGCAGCATCTGCGGCCATTCCGGCAGGTCCTCCCAGCGACCGATGAGCCCTTCGTCGGCACCGCCCCACGACAGTGCGTCGACGACGGCGACGGCGGCCGCCCACGAGGCCGGACGCCAGTAGGGGGTGATGTCGGTCAGCCCGGGTGCCGCGCGCCCGGCGAACAGGACGGTGCCGAACAGGTCGCCGTGGACGAGCTGGTCGGGCAGGTGCACGGGCTTGCGGAAGGTCGCGAGCTGGTTGATCAGGTCGAGACTCTTACGGCCGTCGGGGGTCACCGTCTCGGGCGCACCCGCCGCGCGGGCGCTGCGCAGGGGCACGGTTTCCCAGGCCGCGCGGTCGGCCGCGACGAAGACGTCGACGTCCTCCCAGGGTGCGACCGGAGGCTGCATGAGGAAACGGGGACGTTCGAGCTGCGCGGTGGCGGTGTGCAGCCGCAGCGACAGCGAGACCACTTCGTCGTGCCTGGGCTCGGACGTACCGACGATGTAGGTGTCGGCGCGCCATCCGGAGACCACGTAGCGACCGTCGGTGGACCGCACCGGACGGGCCAGCCGCACACCGTCGACGGTCAGGGTCTCCCGCACTTTGGCGGACCAGGCCGCGCGAGCATGATCGGCGACTCGGGACAGCACCACGTCTCCACACCGGAAACCGCCGTCCCAGTCGGGCCCGAGCGGGACCGGTTCGACGTCGCGGAGACCGAATGTGGAGCACACGTGCTGAGGCGGTTCGAGTGAGCTCACGCAGCTCAACCTACCGCCGCACACCGCTCGGATCGGGAAGGCACTCCGCTGTTTCAGGTCACAACGAGGTCACCGTCAGTACACCGGTAGCGAGGGATCCACCTGCTGCGCCCACGCGATCACCCCGCCGTGCAGATGTGTCGCGTCCGAGAATCCGGCGCGCGCAAGCACTTCGAGCGCCTCGGCCGATCGGATTCCCGTCTTGCAGTACAGCACGATCGGCGTGTTCTGCGGCAGGTCGGCGAGGACCTCACCGGAGAGGATGCGGTCCTTCGGCACGAGCCGGGCACCGTCGATACGGACGATCTCCCATTCGACGGGTTCGCGCACGTCGATCAGCGCGAGGTCGCGGCCCTCGTCGAGCATGCGGCGCAGTTCGGTGGGGGTGACGGCCGATCGCGCCGACGCGGCGGCATCGGGAACGATCCCGCAGAAGGCCTCGTAGTCGACGAGTTCGGTGACCGGCACCCGTCCCGGATCGCGACGCAGGGTCACCGTGCGGAACGACATCGCAAGCGCGTCGTAGATCATGAGGCGGCCGAGCAACGGCTCACCGATCCCCGTGATGAGCTTGATCGCCTCGGTGGCCATGACGGTGCCGATCGTGCCGGGCAGGACGCCGAGTACCCCGCCCTCCGCGCAGGAGGGAACCATCCCCGGTGGCGGTGCCTCGGGGTAGAGGTCGCGGTAGTTCAGGCCGCGCCCATCCGGGGCGTCCTCCCAGAACACCGACACCTGGCCTTCGAAACGGAAGATCGATCCCCACACGTAGGGCTTGCCCGCGAGGACCGCGGCGTCGTTGACGAGATAGCGGGTCGCGAAGTTGTCGGTGCCGTCGAGGATGAGGTCGTACTGCTCGAACAGCTGCACGGCATTGCTCGACTCCAGGCGCGTCTCGTGCAGGCGCACAGTCACACCGTCGTTGATCGCCAGGATGCTGTCGCGGGCACTGTCCGCCTTGGGCCGTCCGACGTCGGAGCGGCCGTGGATCACCTGGCGCTGCAGGTTGGACGTCTCCACGTCGTCGAACTCGACGATGCCGATCGTGCCGACCCCCGCCGCCGCGAGATACAGCAGGGCGGGCGAACCCAGGCCGCCGGCGCCGATACACAGCACCCGCGCGTTCTTCAGGCGACGCTGGCCGGTGACCCCGACATTCGGGATGATCAGGTGACGGCTGTACCGCGCGACCTCCTCGCGACCGAGCTCCGGGCCGGGTTCCACCAACGGCGGAAGGGATCGGCGCGTCGACGGTGTCGTTGCGGTCACGGGTTCTCCTGTCGCGATGCGTCCTGCGTCACCGTCCATGGTGCCATTCCCTGCTGCGACCCCCATTCCGCCCGTCGACCCCCACCTCGCCCGTCGACCCCCACCTCGCCCGTCGACTCCGCCCGGCCCGTCGACCCCGACCGGCGCCTACGCCCGCGGGTACGGCCACGGGTTGAACCGGCACCGCGCCCCGTCGGCGGGGACCGTGCCGCCCGGGTCCAAGCGCGCGATGTCGTCGTTGGCGGTGCCGAAGGTCTGCTGCATCATGATCGGCGCGAGGCCGCCGTCGGTGGTGCAGGCATCGTGTTGCGCCAGGCCGATGGCGTGGCCGACCTCGTGATTGACGAGATACTGGCGGTACGACCCGATGTCGCCCTGGAAGGCGACGGCCCCGCGCACCCACCGCGCTTCGTTGAGGAACACCCGCTCCATCGAGGGGTTGAAGCACGATCCCTCGAGCGGGATGTCGTAGCCGCATCCTTCGCGAATGGTCATCTGCGAAGTGAGGGAGATCCGGAAGTCCGGCTCGCCGGTGTCGATCCGGCGGAAGGCGACCGCCTCGTCGCCGATCCAGCTGCGCGGGTCGGCGAGGGTCCGGTCGACCATCGACGCGAAGGCCGCGTCGCCGCCGTAGCCGGTGGTGTCGATGCCCTCCTCGAGTTCCACCGTGTAGGTGAACACACGGGTCTGCCCCGCGCCGACCTGACCCGTGGTGCCGGGCACGACCCGCCACTCCCGCGCACCGACCTCCGTGAACGGGCCGCCCTCCGGCAGCGCACCGGACTCGAGCGACTCGGGGAAGGTTCCCTCGGGTTGCGGGGCCTCGACGATGATCTCGGTGACCTCGCTCGCGTCGGTCTGGTCGGCGGGCTCCTCCGCTCCGGCGCCACGCGCGGCGTCCCACAGCACGATCAGGGTCACGACGGCGAGGATCGGAACGGCGTAGGCGCGCCAGCCGTAGGTGGCGACGAACCTGCCCACGCGGGTCTGCTTGCGGACGTCCCGTTCGGGTCGCGGTCGGCGCGGCGGCCGGTCCGGCCGTCCCACCGGGTCCCACACGGCACGCAGGGGCTGGTGCGACCGGCGACCCGCCTCGGGTCGTTCCGTTCCTCGCGACCGGGACGAACCGGGCAGCGTCGGGGAAGGATCTGTCGGCGAGGAGCCCTGCGGGTCCCTGCTCTCGCGCACTCCTCCACGCTCGATCACGGATGTCAGGATGTCATATCGAGACCATTTCGATATCCGAAGCGCCGAACCTGCGCCCCCATTCGTGCACCGGGAACGGATACTGGGCGGTAGGCCGATCCGTTCGACACGCGACTTCACCTGTAACGTGCAGAGACGAGGAGCGCCGAGGTGGTACAGGCCACGTTCGGAAGTAGTGCAGATTGGGAGTAAGCATGACCGACGTCACCGAACGAGCATCCGGCCGGGGTTCCAACGGCAAACGGGGCGCCCGGATGCCGCGTGACGAGCGTCGTGCCCAGTTGCTCGAGGCTGCCAGCGAGGTATTCGTCACACGCGGTTACCACTCGGCCGGCATGGACGAGATCGCCGAGTGTGCCGGAGTGAGCAAGCCCGTCCTGTACCAGCACTTCCCCGGCAAGCTCGAACTGTATTGCGCCGTGCTCCAGAACTACGTGGACACCCTCATCAACGGCGTACGCCAGGCCCTGCGGTCCACCACCGACAACCGTCAGCGCGTGCGCGCCGCAGTGCAGGCCTTCTTCGATTTCGTCGACAACGACAGCCAGGGATTCCGGCTCGTCTTCGAATCCGATCTGATGGGCGAACCGCAGGTGTCGCGGCGAGTGGAGCAGGCCACCGAGGCGTGCGTCGACGCCGTCTTCGACCTCGTCAGCCACGACTCCGGTCTCGATCCGTACCGGGCCCGCATCCTCGCGGTCGGCCTGGTGGGAACGAGCCAGTTCACCGCACGCTACTGGCTCGACGCCGCACGTCCGATCCCCAAGGAGGACGCCGTGGACACCACGGTCGCGCTGGCCTGGGGCGGTCTGAAGCACGTGCCGCTGCAGCCGGAACTCCGTCGTCGCTGACGACACAGAGGCGCACCGTCGTCGCTGACGACATATGAGCACCGTCGTCGCTGACGACATATGAGCACCGTCGTCGCTGACGACACATACCGAGAACGACGAACGGGCCGGGCGACATGCCCCGGCCCGTTCTCGTCGGTCGCTCTCAGTTGGCGGCGAAGCCGACCTTGCCCAGCGTGGCAGGACCGATGTCCACGTAGCTGATCTTGGCGGCCTGCACGAGAACCTTGCGGCCCTTCTCGTCGACAAGGGCGAGCACCCCGTCGTCGGCGCCGTTCAACGCGGCCCGGACGAGCTTCTCCACCTCGTCGGGCGTCTGGTCGCTGACGACGACAACTTCGCGCGGGCTGTCCGCGACGCCGATCTTGACCTCCACGGTGGACCTCCGATTCTCATGCATTGAAACCGAGCTGGTACTGCTATCAGCCCCAGGCTAATGCAGTCCGAGCACCGACATCCGCTCGGCGTGCTCGACCTGCATGCGATCGAACAGCGCGGCGATGTTAGCCAGGTCACCGGACGCGAGAATCACCAGCTCGGCGAGTTCCTCGTTCTGCGCGAGGACGTACTGCGCCTGGGTGATGGCCTCGCCGAGCAGCCGGCGTCCCCACAGCATCAGGCGGTCCTTCTGCAGCGGGCTGCGCTCGACGACCTCGCGGACCTCATGCACCACGAACTCCGAGTGGCCGGTCTCGGCGAGGACCTCCCGGACCACCGTGGACACCTCGGGAGCAAGCATGTCGGCGATCTCACAGTAGAAATCTGCGGCGATCCTGTCACCGACGTATGCCTTCACGAGAACCTCGAGCCACGTCGACGGAGTGGTCGAGGCGTGGTAGGCGTCGAGGGCTTTGCGGTAGGGCTCCATCGCCGCGTAGATCTCCACACCACGATCGGTGAGCGCGGTGTGGAGCGTCTCGAAATGGCTCATCTCCGCAGCTGCCATGCTTGCGAGGGCGACCCGCCCGCGCAGGGACGGGGAGAACCGTGCGTCCTCGGCGAGCCGGTAGAACGCCGAGATCTCGCCGTACGCGAGCAACGCGAAGAGCTCTGCGACACCGGGGTGATCGGCGGGGACTGCGGGTCCGCCCGGCGTCGTGCCGGACTCGGAGGTGGACTGCGGCGTATCGGCTCCCATGACGACGAAGCGTAGTACTACCTCGTGGAATGCGCCGGAACCGGTACAATGGATCGGGAAGCCCGCGCTTCGAGCCGCCGACCGTGGCCCGCGAGCTTCCCAGATAATGTGCGCGCACCCGAACTGCGGATCGCTGCCGCGCTTCGCCGAGCCTGGTGGAAACCGCTCGCGCTGAGGTGCAGGCCGGTCGCCTTTCCCCCTCGTGCGTGCGTGCCGAGACCAGGAAGGCCGGACCCCTGAGCAAGATCACCATCGACCACGAAGACGACGCGAGCGAAACGACCGTCTCCGCACAACTCGACTCCACCCACGTACCCCCCACCTTCGGCGAACTCGGTGTCCGCGACGAGATCGTCCGCGCCCTCGCCGAGGTCGGCATCGAACGCACCTTCGCGATCCAGGAACTCACCCTGCCGCTGGCCCTCGCCGGCGACGACCTCATCGGGCAGGCCCGTACGGGTATGGGCAAGACCTTCGGCTTCGGCGTTCCGCTCCTGCATCGCATCGCCACCGAGGGCTCCGGCACGACCACCCTCGACGGCACTCCCCGTGCACTCGTGATCGTCCCGACCCGCGAGCTGTGCATCCAGGTCACCAACGACCTCGTGAACGCTTCCAAGTACCTGCCCGGCAGCCGCAAGTCGGGCCTCGAGGTCCTGTCGATCTACGGTGGGCGCCCCTACGAGCAGCAGATCGACGAACTGAAGAAGGGTGTCGACGTCGTCGTCGGTACTCCCGGCCGTCTGCTCGATCTCGCCAACCAGGGCCATCTGATCCTGGGCAAGATCGGCGTGCTCGTCATGGACGAAGCCGACGAGATGCTCGACCTCGGCTTCCTGCCCGACATCGAGCGCATCCTCACGATGGTCCCCGACCGTCGTCAGACGATGCTGTTCTCGGCCACCATGCCCGGCCCGATCATCACCCTCGCCCGCACGTTCCTGAACCGCCCGACGCACATCCGGGCCGAGGAGGCCGAATCGTCGGCCGTGCACGAGCGCACCCAGCAGTTCATCTACCGGGCGCATGCACTCGACAAGGCCGAACTCGTCGCCCGCGTACTGCAGGCCGAGGGTCGCGGCGCCACCATGGTCTTCACCCGCACCAAGCGCACGGCGCAGAAGGTGGCCGACGACCTCGTCGAGCGCGGTTTCGCGTGCGGCGCGGTGCACGGCGACCTCGGTCAGATCGCGCGTGAGAAGGCACTCGACAAGTTCCGCAGCGGCAAGATCGACGTGCTCGTCGCCACGGACGTCGCCGCCCGCGGCATCGACATCGACGACGTCACCCACGTCATCAACTATCAGTGCCCCGAGGACGAGAAGACCTACGTCCACCGCATCGGCCGTACCGGTCGCGCCGGACGCACCGGTATCGCGATCACCCTCGTCGACTGGGACGACGTGCCGCGCTGGCAGCTCATCGACAAGGCTCTCGATCTCGGTATCCCGGATCCGATCGAAACCTACTCGAGCTCCCCGCACCTGTTCGAGGAGCTGAACATCCCGTCCGACGCCACCGGACGCGTCCGCAAGGCCGCTCCCGCCGCCTCGGAGAACGGTGAGAAGCGCGAGCGCGTCGAGCGCGAGGGCGGATCCCGCCCGAAGCGCAACCGGGTCCGCCGTCGTACCGTCCGCGGAAAGTCTGCCGACGGCTCCGCAACGGATGTGGCCGCAACCGGTTCGGACGACTCGGTGAATGCCGAGAACGAGCCTGCCGCAGCGGAGACGGGTGAGGACACCGGGGCGGCCGCTCCGGCACGTCGTCGCCGTCGTCGCCGTCGCACCCGCTCGGGCGAGGGCCCGGCCGGTCGCGCAGAGCAGCAGGACACGTCGAACGTGGAAGCGGTCTCGACGTCGTCTGCCCGATAACCACGTGCTCGCGCCCGAGCGCCGCACCCGCACCGACCTTCTCGTCGCAGCCGCACTCGTCGTCACCGCTCTGGTGGCGGCGAGTGTCGTCTGGCTGAACTCGGATGCGCGGGGCACCACGTCGACCACCTGGGACGGCCCTGTCCCCACTCTCGCTGCCGCGCAATCTCTTCCGCGCACGCTCGCCGAACTCTGGCGTGCTCCGAGTACGGCGACGACCGCACCGGTGGTGTCCGGCGGCACGGTCGCCACGGCAGACGGTGGTGCGGTCGTCGGCCGCGACCCGCAATCCGGCGAGGAACGCTGGCGGTACGACCGCGACCGGGCGTTGTGCGCGGTCACCGAGGCCTGGGGCGACGTGGTCTCGGTCTATCGCGGCCCGCGGGGATGCGGTCAGGTCACCGCGCTCGACTCGGGCAGTGGCTCTCGGGGCGCGCAACGGTCGAGCGACGCCGACGATCCGATCCGGGTCGTCGGCGCCGGTTCGCACCTGATCGCCTTCGGCGAGTCACGTCTCGAGATGTGGCGCTCCGATCTGGTGCGCACGGTCGAGTACGGGCGCGTCGACGCACCGGTGAACCCGAACGCGCAGCCACGATCGGGTTGCGAACTGCGCTCGGCGGATTCGGGCGCCGAAGTGCTGGCCGTGCTCGAGCAGTGCGCGAACGAGCCGACCAATCGGCTCACCCTTCTCGATCCCACCCCCGACGACAGCACCAAGCCCGAGGAGTTCGCGTCGTCGGTGCTGCCGGAAGCGGGCGGGGACTCCCGCATCGTCGCGGTGGTCGGCGACCGCACGGCGGTCTACCTGGCCCCGGACGACAACGACGGGCCGCGCATCGAGGTCTTCGACAGCGAGGGCGTCCTCCTCGACACGCACGCCCTGTCGCGTCCTGCCGGCGAATCGGACGACCCAGCCCTCGAGCGCGGCGGCGTGCTCGTGTGGTGGACGGGCCGCGACACCGTCGCGTTGTCGACCACCGATTTCGCCCCGCAGTGGACCGTCGAGGACACTCTCGGCAGCGGCGACATCATGGCCGGTTCGCTGCTCCTTCCCGTCGAGGACGCCCTCGTGGGAGTCGACTCACGGACCGGTGAACCCGGCCCGCGCATCGACGTCGAGCGCGGGACGGTCTCCACGGTGAACGTCGCCGTCGCCGGGGATGTCGTGGTCGAGCAACGCGGCGATGAGCTCGTGGCACTGCGCTGATGGCGAGCCGTCCCGGTCGGTGCTGAAAGCGAGCCGTCCCGGTCGGTGCTGACGTCTCAGTCCGCGACGGCGGTCTCGAAAGTCTCGAGTTCCGCCTCCCCCGACCAGTAGCGCAGCAGGTTCTCGGAGAGCGCCCGGTACGCCTCGGCGCCCTTGTTCTTGCGTCCCGCCAGCACCGTCGCGCCCGAGGCGGAAGCCTCCGCGAAGCGGACCGTGCGGGGTACGGGCGGGGCCAGCACCGGCAGGTCGTACCGGTCGGAGACATCGGCGAGCACGTCGCGACTGTGCGTGGTCCGCGAGTCGTACAGGGTCGGCAGCGCGCCGAGCAGCTCGAGATCCGGATTGGTGATCTGTTTCACCTCGTTCACCGTGCGCAGGAGCTGCCCGACTCCCCTGTGCGCGAGCGTCTCGCACTGCAGCGGAACGAGCACGGACCGCGCCGCGGTCAGCCCGTTGAGGGTGAGGACGCCCAGAGAGGGCGGGCAGTCGATGACGACGACGTCGTAGTCGTCCTCCACCGACGCCAGCGCCCGCTTCAGGGTGTATTCACGCCCCGGCTTCATGAGCAGCATCGCCTCCGCACCCGCGAGGTCGATGGTCGCCGGCAGCAGCGACATCCCCTCCGCTGTCCCGAGCAGAACGTCCTTCGTCTCGACACCGCCCACGAGCACCTCGTGCACGGATTGTTCGAGCTTGTCGGGGTTGTGCCCGAGAGAGAAGGTCAGGCACCCCTGGGGATCGAGATCGACGACGAGCACCCGCCGGCCCAGCGCCGACAGCGCGGCCCCCAACGACGCGACGGTGGTTGTCTTGGCGACGCCACCCTTCTGATTTGCCACTGCAAGTACCGTTGCCACGACCCCGATCCTCGCGCACTCGGCGGCGCAGCGCGAGGTGAATCCGCCCACGAGACCGCAGGAGGCAGCCCGCCGTGATCCGCAGAGCCACACCCGAGGACGTCCCCGCGATCACCGGGCTGATCTACGACCTCGCCGAATACGAGAAGGCCCGGCACGAGTGCACCGTGGTGCCCGAGCAGATCCACGAGGCTCTTTTCGGGCCGCAGCCCTCGGTGTACGCGCACGTCGCAGAGGAATCCGGAGAGGACGGCACCGAAGGCCGGGTCGTCGGGGTGGCGTTGTGGTTCCGGAACTTCTCCACCTGGGACGGCGTGCACGGGATCTACCTCGAAGATCTGTTCGTCCGTCCCGAACACCGCGGCAAGGGACACGGACGGGCACTGCTCGCGGCGCTCGCCCACGAATGCGTGGAGCGCGGTTACACCCGCCTGAGTTGGTCGGTGCTGGACTGGAACGAGCCGTCCATCGGTTTCTACCGATCCCTCGGTGCCGTCGCGCAGGACGAGTGGACGACCTTCAGGCTCAGCGGCCCCGCCCTGCAAGCGCTCGGCAGCTGAGCCGGATCACTCGTCGACGTCGGGCGCGTACTCGTGCGCGAGCCACCGCGACGTGGGCGGGCTGAACAGCAGCACGAGCGTGGGGACCACGACGAGCGCCAGCACAGTGCCGATGACCGGCTGGTGGGAGTCCGTCAGCAGCGACCACACCACGGGCAGCAACAACAACTGCGCGAGTATCGCCACGGCACGTCCCCAGCGCACACCGCGCACGAGCGCGATCCCGCCGGCCAGGACCCCGCCGAACAGGATGAACAGCCACAGCGCGAAGCCGTAGCCATTGGTGACCGACTGATCGTGTTCGCCCGAGGCGGCGCGGATGATCGAGTACACCGCGAATCCCATCGCGACGACGCCCTCGAGGACGACGAGCCAACCGGCGGCACGCACGGTCGACGGAACGCTGCTGCGAGGTGTTTCGAGAGGCACCCGTCCAGCGTAGTGGACCCGCCGGGCACCACTTAGGCTGATGTTCCGTGCGCGCCCTGCTGATCGTGAACCCGAATGCGACGACGACCACCCCGGCCGGTCGCGACCGCCTCGCTCACGCCCTGAGAGGCCGGCTCGCGCTGACCGTCGCGCACACGACCCACCGCGGGCACGCCGCAGAACTGGCGCGTTCGGCGCACGCCGACGGGATGGACGTCGTCGTCGCGCACGGTGGCGACGGCACCGTCAACGAGATCGTCAACGGCCTCCTCGGCCCCTCCCCCGACCGAGGCGCCGATCCGACCCTGCCGCGACTCGCGGTGGTGCCCGGCGGCTCGGCGAACGTGTTCGCGCGATCCCTGGGACTGTCCGCCGATCCACTCGAGGCCACCGAGCAGGTACTCGAGTCGTTGCAGGAGGGCAGGACCAGCCGGATCGGCCTCGGCCACTGCGACGGGCGGTGGTTCACCTTCAACGCGGGCCTCGGTCTCGACGCCCAGGTGTGCGAGGCCATAGACCTGAGCCGCGCCGAGGGCAAGAAGGTGACGACGGCGCGCTACGTGCGGCACGCGGTGGCCCGGTTCTTCGCGTCGAAGCGGGCCGAACCGGCGCTCACGCTCGAGATGCCCGGATCCGAACCTGTTTCGGGGGTGCACTATGCGTTCGTGTCGAACTCGAGTCCGTGGACCTATCTCGAGTCCCGGCCGGTGCACACGAATCCCGGCACCTCGTTCGACACCGGTTTGGGCGTGTTTGCTATGACGACGACCCGGGTACTTCCGAGCCTGCGGGTGGTGAGACAACTTCTGGCCGCCCGCGGCGAGCCGGCGTCGCCGCATCTGGTGCGTGCGGACGATGTCGCGAGCGTGCGCGCCCGGGCCTCGCGCCCGATCGGACTTCAGGTCGACGGCGACTATCTCGGACTCCGGACCGAGGTCGAGTTCGTGTCCGTGGCGTCGATCCTCGATGTCGTCGCGCCCCGCTGACGATCCCCCCAGCGGGACAGCGACAGAAAGAGAAGCACGAATTCTGTGATTGCCACTACCTTCTCGGCTCGAGGGGAGTAGAAAGAGGGATTGGCGAACTCGTAGCCCACACCAGCGTGAGCTTCCCCACGATCGTGGTCGATTCTATTGACTCCACGCTCGTTCGTGAAAGCATTCACAAGTAACCGCGCGGAAACACTCCGTGCCACAGGCGTGAACACGCATTGACCAATCAGCCGGTGCACACGCACCATCGAAGGAGAGTAGAAGCATGGACTGGCGCCACAAGGCCATCTGCCGCGACGAGGATCCGGAACTGTTCTTCCCCGTGGGAAACAGCGGCCCGGCTCTCGCGCAGATCGCGGATGCCAAGCTCGTGTGCAACCGTTGCCCCGTCACCGCCGAATGCCTCTCCTGGGCGCTCGAATCCGGACAGGATGCCGGCGTCTGGGGCGGTATGAGCGAGGACGAGCGCCGCGCCCTCAAGCGTCGCAACGCCCGCACCCGCGCTCGTACGGCGGTCTGAGCAACTCCGATAGACGTTCGAAGGCCCGGCTCCCCTACGGGGGAGGCCGGGCCTTCTTACGTGCACGGTCGTAAGGACGATCAGGCGACCGGCACCTTGCCCAGCGGTAGTTGCAGGCGTGCATCGGTCCCGCCGACCTCGTTGGACGTCAACTCCAACGATCCGCCGAGCTCGGCAGCCACGAGGGTCCGGACGATCTGCAGACCGAGCCGGTTCGACGCCTCGAGGCTGAACCCCTCGGGAAGACCCTTCCCCTCGTCGCGGACCACGACGTCGAGCATGCGGGCCGAACGCTGGGCATTGACGGTGACCGTGCCGTTCACGCCCGGATCGAAGGCGTGCTCGACGGCGTTCTGGACGAGTTCGGTCAGCACCATGACCAGAGGCGTGGCGCGATCCGCGGGGAACACGCCGAGATTCCCCTCCCGCACCACCCGGATCTGGCTGCCGACCGTCGACACGTCGACGACGATGGGGATCAGCTGGTCGAACACACCGTCGAGATCGACCTCCTCGTCCACTGACATCGACAGCGCCTCATGGACCAGGGCGATGGATGTCACGCGACGGACCGCCTCCCCCAGGGCCTGCTGGGCTTCCGCGTTCCCGGTTCGGCGCGCCTGCAGTCGCAGCAGCGCGGCGACCGTCTGCAGGTTGTTCTTGACACGGTGGTGGATCTCGCGGATGGTCGCGTCCTTGCTCAGCAGTGCCCGGTCGCGTCGCTTGACCTCGGTGACGTCGCGGACGATCACCGCGGCGCCCCGGATCTTCCCTCCCGGGTTCAGGACCAACGCACGGATCAGAACGGTGGCCCCGAGGGCCTCGATCTCCATGCGCTGCCCCAGACGGCCCTCCACGGCCCCGCGGAGGTAGTCGGTGACGTCGCGACTCTCGAAGGGGTCGGTGACCAGTGCGCGGGTCGTCTCGACGAGATCCTGACCGATCAGGTCGGAGTTCAGACCCATCCGGTGATAGGCCGACAGCGCGTTGGGGCTCGCGTAGACGACCTTGCCCTTCCGGTCGAGCCGGATGAATCCGTCGCCCGCACGCGGACTCGACTTGGTGTCCGAGCGCGCCTCGGGCGTCGGGAAAGTGCCCTCGCTGATCATCCGGTAGAGGTCGTCGGCGCATTCGAGATAGGCCGTCTCGAGCGCGCTGGCCGACCGCCGCGACACGCGGGCGGCGTCGCGGCTGAGCACCGCGACGACCCGACCGTCCCAGCGCACCGGCACGGCCTGACGGATGTTGATCCCGGCGCCCGGGGACGACTTGACGTCGACGATCTCTCCGGTTTCGAAAGCCTTACGGACGTAAGGATGTTCGTTGTCGGAGACGAGCGTGCCGACGGCGTCCTCGGGGATCACCGTCGAGGCGGTGGTGGGTCGGCACTGTGCGACGCACACGATTCCGGACGGCGCCGCGTCGACCCACAGGAGGACGTCGGCGAACGACAGGTCGGCGAGCAACTGCCACTCGCCCACGACACGTTGGAGGTGATCGACGGCCACGCCCGGAAGATCCGTGTACCTCGCGAGCAACGAACTGAGTGTGGACACGGGAACCGCTTTCGTACTCAGGAGATATCCGCCGTCAGGAGATCACGGCGATGAGGTCGCCCTGCTGGATGACATCCCCGACCGAGACTCCGACGGAGGTCACGGTGCCCGCCGACTCGGCGAGCACGGGAATCTCCATCTTCATCGACTCGAGGATCACCAGCGTGTCGCCCTCGGCCACCACGTCACCCTCTCGCACGACGACCTCGAACACGGTCGATACCATCTCCGCGCGTACGTCTTCCGCCATCGAACACCTCGTTTCACGCTCCGGCGGCGGACCTGCCGACAGGACCACTCGACCGCACGTGAAACACTGTAATGAACGAGAAAGGAGATCCCACCATGGGTAAGCGAGGTCGCAAGAAGCGCAGCCGCAAGGGTAACGCCGCCAACCACGGCAAGCGTCCCAACGCCTGAGACGCGGACAGGGGCCGGAAAGCAGCAGCTTTCCGGCCCCTGTCACGTTCGGGGGTCTCGCCCAGGACTCGGTACGAGTGAACTCGCCTACGACTCGGTACGAGTGAACTCGCCTACGACTCGGTACGAGTGAACTCGCCTACGACTCGGTACGAGTGAACTCGCCTACGACTCGGCGCTGTCCGTCTCGGTGATCACCACGGTGCGGCGGATCTGCAGCATGAGCCGCTCCCGCAGGCCCTCGGGTGCGTGTTCCCCGCCGCACTTGCGGCTGAGCAGCGATTTGATCTTCTCCTCGATCCCGTAGGCCTCGAGGCAGGTGCCGCACTCGTCGAGGTGCCGCTGCAGCTTCTCGCGGGAACCGGCGTCGCATTCGGAGTCGAGAAGCAGGTAGACGTCCGCGATGACCGCCGAGCAGTCGAGTCGATCGAAGTCGGGTTCGCTCACTGCGGTGCTCCCTTTCCGCTCTCGGGCTGATCCGATGTTCCGGTGGTGGCGTCCACGGCCTTCTCCCGCATGAAACCGCGATCGCGCGCCACGTCGGCCAACAGGCCCCGCAGCTGCTTGCGACCCCGGTGCAGTCTCGACATCACGGTGCCGATCGGCGTCCCCATGATCTCGGCGATCTCCTTGTAGGGGAACCCTTCGACGTCGGCGTAGTAGACGGCCATGCGGAACTCCTCGGGAAGCTCCTGCAACGCCGCCTTGATGTCGTCGTCGGGAAGCGCGTCGAGTGCCTCGACCTCCGCGGACCGCAGACCGGTCGACGAATGCTCGGCCGTGGCGGCGAGCTGCCAGTCGGTGATCTCGTCGGTCGGGTACTGCGCGGGTTGCCGCTGACGCTTCCGGTACGAGTTGATGTAGGTGTTGGTGAGGATCCGGTACAGCCAGGCCTTGAGGTTGGTGCCCTCGCGGAACGACCGGAAGGCGGAGAACGCCTTGATGTAGGTCTCCTGTACGAGGTCCTCGGCGTCGGAGGGATTGCGGGCCATCCGCAGCGCAGCGCCGTAGAGCTGATCGAGCAGGGGAAGCGCGTCCCGCTCGAACCGCTCGGTCAGTTCTTCCACAGACTCCTCGATCACACCGATCCCTTCATCGACGCCTGTCGAGAAGGCTACCGGTCCGACGGCGTCCGGATCGGGGGGACGTCCGATGGCGTCCGGTCGAGGCGGGCACAGCACTGCCACGAATTCTCCGATCGTCGGGTCTCGGGTGGCCGGTGGATCCACCCGTCGGTGTGCAACGCCGTGCCCACCGCGCTTGTTCCCCACCTCCGGTTCTCTAGAGTGATCGGATGGCCTCGACATCCACTCCCGCGACGGTGTTGTTGAAGCGCGAGAAGGTCGCGCACCGGGTCCACGAATACGCACATGACCCGAGGTCGTCGTCCTTCGGCGCCGAAGCCGTCGAGGAACTCGGCACACACCTCGGGGTTTCCGCCGAACAGATCTTCAAGACGCTGGTGGTGTCGCTGTCCGACGGCACGCTCGCCGTCGCGGTGATCCCGGTCCCGGCGACGCTGTCGCTCAAGGCCGCAGCCGGGGCGCTGGGCGGCGGCAAGGCCGTGATGGCCGATCACACCGCCGCCGAACGCGCGACCGGGTACGTCGTCGGCGGCATCTCCCCGCTCGGGCAGCGCAAGCGTCTGCGCACCGTGATCGACGTCTCCGCCGAGCAGTGGGACTGGGTGCTGTGCAGCGCGGGTCGGCGAGGGCTCGAGATCGAACTGGATCCGCACGATCTGATCCGGCTGACCGGCGCCGTCGTGGCACCGATCACGGCCGGTCCGTAGGGCCCGTCCGCTCCGTCAGCGCCTACAACAGCACCATCTGATCGCCGGCGCCGTCGTCGGGTTGCAGCAGTTCGGGGCCGTTGTTGCGGATGCTGTTGACCTTCGCGGACACGCGGCGGATCTCGATCGCCGAGATCGCGTCGACGCTCGGCACGATCAGATCCGGATGGCCGAGACTGTCGGGGTCGAGCCACGCATCCCACCGCTCCGACGGGAGGATCAGCGGCATCCGTTCGTGCACGTTGCCGAGTTGCTCGACCGACTGAGCGGTGAGGATCGTCGTGCTCGACAGCGGCGGTGCCTTCGGGTTCCGCGGGTCGCGCCACTCCGCCCACACCCCGGCCATGCAGATCCGCGAGCCGTCGGCCGGCGCCATGAAGTACGGCACCTTGCGAGGCTTGCCGTCCGGCGCGGGTTCGACCTGCCATTCGTACCAGCCGTCCATCGGGACGAGGCACCGCTTGTAGCGCAGCGACCGCGCGAAGCTCGGCTTGGTGGCGACCGACTCGGATCTCGCGTTGATCAGTGGTGCGCTTCCGCCCACCTCTTCGGCGAAGTGCGGCACGAGTCCCCAGCGCATGCGGCGGATACGGCGGCGGACGGGACCGTCGGGATCTTCCCCGTCGTGCCGGGCGACAACGGTGAGCACCTCGGTCGTCGGCGCGACGTTGTAGTCGGGCCCCCGCCCGTCCCGGCTGCTGTCGTCGCCGGTCTCGTCGAGCGCGTCGAGTTCGACGGCGAGCGTCGCCGGGTCGGCGGTGGAGACATACCTTCCGCACATGCCGTCGAGTGTGGCATCGCCGGGTGACGGAACCGACACCGGCGCGCACCGGGTGGGCGAGGGTGCCCGCACCGGTCCGGATGGGCGAAGATGGTCGGGTGAGTCTGTGGAGAGCACCCCGCGCCGTGTCCCCGGTTCGAGCGTCGGTGACGCTGCCGGGATCGAAGTCGATCACCAACCGTGCCCTGATCCTGGCCGCACTCGCCGACGGGCCGTCCACCCTGACCGGCGCGCTGCGCAGCCGCGACACCGACCTGATGATCGGGGCCCTGCGCACGCTCGGCACGACCGTCACCGAGCGCGACGGCGGCACCACCCTCGACGTGACCCCCGGCCCCCTGCGCGGAGGCGAGGTCGCCTGCGGACTGGCCGGCACCGTCATGCGGTTCGTACCGCCGCTGGCCGCACTGGCCGACGGCGACGTGCGGTTCGACGGCGACGAACAGGCCCGCGTCCGCCCGATGAGCACCGTGCTCGACGCCCTGCGCGCCCTCGGCGCCGACATCGACGGCGACCGGCTGCCCTTCACCGTGCACGGCCGCGGTGCGGTGCGCGGCGGTTCCGTGACCATCGACGCTTCCGCGTCCTCGCAGTTCGTCTCGGGTCTGCTGCTGTCCGGGGCCGCCTTCGACGAGGGCGTGGTGGTCCGCCACGCCGGCGAACCGGTGCCGTCGATGCCGCACATCGAGATGACGGTCGAGATGCTCCGAACGGCCGGGGTCTCCGTCGACACCTCCGAGACCGACACCTGGCGGGTGCCCCCGACGACGATCAAGGCCGTCGACGTCACCGTCGAGCCCGACCTGTCGAACGCCACGCCCTTCCTCGCGGCCGCGGCGGTCACCGGTGGTGTCGTCTCGGTGCCCCTGTGGCCCGAGTCGACCACCCAGGCCGGCGACGCGATCCGCGGCATCCTCGAGCAGATGGGCGCCGAGGTGACGTGGGCCGACGGGACGCTGACCGTGCGCGGCCCGGGCGAATTGCGAGGCATCGACGTGGACCTGCACGACGTCGGCGAGCTGGCGCCGACCGTCGCGGCCCTCGCCGCGGTCGCCGCCTCGCCCTCCGACCTGCGCGGTATCGCGCACCTGCGCGGTCACGAGACCGACCGGCTGGCGGCGCTCGCCACCGAGATCGGTCGTCTCGGGGGTTCGATCACCGAGACCGAGGACGGCCTGCACATCGAGCCGACGCCGCTGCACGGTGGTATCTGGCACTCCTACGCCGACCACCGGATGGCCACGGCCGGTGCGATCCTCGGGCTCGTCGTCGACGGGATCGAGGTCGAGGACATCGGCACCACCGCCAAGACGCTCCCCGATTTCGAAGGCCTGTGGGAGTCGCTGCTGACGGGGAGCGACTCCTGAGGCGGCGGGAGTACGACGAGTCCGACGTCCGGGTCCGCCCCGGGCGCGGCTCGCGGCCGCGCACGAAGGACCGCCCGGCCCACCGCAATGCCGAGGAGGGCATGGTCGTCTCCGTCGACCGCGGGCGGTGGGGTGTCGCGCTCGGCGGTGATCCCGACCGGATCGTGACGACGATGCGGGCACGCGAGCTCGGCCGGACCCCGATCGTGGTGGGCGATCAGGTGGGTGTCGTCGGCGATCTCTCCGGTCGCCCCGACACGCTCGCGCGCATCGTGCGGGTCGAGGACCGCAGCACCGTCCTGCGGCGCACGGCCGACGACACCGATCCGTTCGAGCGCATCGTCGTCGCCAATGCCGAACAGCTGCTCATCGTGGTCGCGCTCGCCGATCCCCCACCACGGACCGGACTCGTCGAACGCGCACTCGTCGCGGCCTATGCCGGCGGTCTCGCTCCCCTGCTGGGACTGACCAAGAGCGACCTCGCCGATCCCGACGAGTTCGCCGCGCACTTCGCGGATCTCGACATCCCGGTGCTGCTCGTCGGTCAGGACGACGATCTCACCGCCCTGCACGAGCGGATCGACGGTCGCGTGACCGCCCTGATCGGGCACTCGGGGGTCGGCAAGTCGACACTGGTGAACAGGCTCGTCCCCGACGCCGACCGCGCCACCGGCGAGGTCTCCGGGGTGGGCAAGGGACGTCACACCTCCACCCAGTCGGTGGCCCTGCATCTGCCCGAGGGCGGGTGGGTGGTCGACACCCCGGGCATCCGGTCGTTCGGGCTCGCGCACATCGGGCCCGACGACGTCGTCGCGGCGTTCGGGGACCTGGCCGAAGCGGTCGAGGACTGCCCGCGCGGGTGCACGCATCTCGGCCCGCCCGCCGATCCCGAATGTGCCTTCGACTCGTTGGAGGGCAAGTCGCACAACCGGGCGATGGCCGTGCGCGAACTGCTCACGGCGCTCGCGTCCAACGACCCCTGGTGAACCGACGAACCCCGGCCGAACGCACGAACCCCGGCACCTGTAGGTGCCGGGGTTCGTGCTCGTTCTCGTGACCGTCAGCGCATGCCGAGCGCGCGGCGGACGAATCCGCGCTTGCGTGTCTTCTCGATGGTGGTGGCCAGACCCACGCGGCGGCCGGTGGCCGGATCGATCTCCGGCGCTCCGCCGAAGCCCCGCTCGGAAGCGGTCTCCGGGGCGGCGTCGCGGTCGTCCTTGAGGTACTTGTCGGGCAGCGACAGCTTGGCGATGGTGCGCCAGGACTTCCAGTACTGCACCGCGAGCGGGCCGGTGGTGTACGGCAGGTCGTACTTCTCGCACAGCTCACGCACACGCACCGCGATCTCCGCGTACCGGTTGGACGGCAGGTCGGGGTAGATGTGGTGCTCGATCTGGTAGCTCAGGTTGCCGGTCATGAAGTCCATGACCTTACCGCCGGAGATGTTCGCGGAGCCGAGCATCTGACGCAGGTACCACTCGGCACGCGTCTCGGTCTCGATGTCCTGCTTCGTGAACTTCTCCGCACCGTCCGGGAAGTGACCGCAGAAGATCACCGCGTTGGTCCAGATGTTGCGCACGAAGTTGGCCGTGGCGTTGGCCCTCATCGTGGACTTCCAGGACTTGCCGGTGAGCGCCGGATAGATCACGTAGTCCTTGAGGTGCTGTTTGCCGAGCTTGGCGAGCACCTCCTTGCCGCGTGCCTTGGTGAGCTCGCGGTCGTCGCGCCCCTGGACGACCTTGCCGAGCTCGAGCAGCTGGATGGCGATGCCGTACTGGAACAGCGCTGCGAGGATGGCGTTGTACGCGACGTTGCCGAGGTAGAACGGCTTCCATCGCTGGTCGCGGGTGACGCGCAGCAGGCCGTATCCCACATCGTCGTCCATGCCGAGGATGTTGGTGTACTTGTGATGCAGGTAGTTGTGGGTGATCTTCCAGTGCGCCGACGGGTCGACGTTGTCCCACTCCCAGTTGGCCGAGTGCACCTCGGGGTCGTTCATCCAGTCCCACTGCCCGTGCATCACATTGTGCCCGAGTTCCATGTTCTCGATGATCTTCGACAGGGAGAGCATGCCCGTGCCCAGCAGCCACAGCGGACGCTTGTTCGAGCCGAGCAGCACGAGGCGCCCGCCGATCTCGAGGCCGCGCTGCAGCCGGATCGTGTTGCGGACGTACCGAGCGTCGCGCTCCCCGCGGGACTCCTCGATATCGTGCCGGATGGCGTCGAGTTCGCGGCCGATGGCCTCGACGTCCGCCTCCGTCAGGTGCGCGTACTCCTTGACATCCGATATCGCCATGCCGGCTACTCTACCGTAGGTTACGGTCCCGTAGGTTAGCCGGATTCGGAGCTGTGGCGCGAATCACAGAGTGACGGAAGGCCGCCGGTGACTCGATTCACCAGGCGACGACGACGTTCTGCTACCGCATGCTCGGCATGGACCCGCAGCGCCGTGAGCAGACCCCGGCGACGTCCGGTGGACGCCTCGGTGACCACCGCGGGCGCCTCCGGGCGCCACCTGTCGAACTTGCGCTCGGAGGAGGTCTCGGGGGCGTCGTCGGCCGTCGCCTTGAGGAATCGGTCGGGCAACGCGAGCTTGTGGATCGTGCGCAGGGCGAGCCAGTACTGCCGGGCGAGCGAACCGGTCGTGTACGGCAGGTCGTACTTGCCGCACAGCGCCCGTACACGGGCGGCGATCTCCGGGTAGCGGTTGCTCGGCAAGTCCGGGAACAGGTGATGCTCGATCTGATAACTGAGATTCCCGGTGAGGAAATCCATCGCACGCCCACCGGAAATGTTTGCGCTACCGAGCAACTGGCGCAGATACCACTCTCCGCGCGTCTCGTTCTCGTAGTGCTCGGTCGTGAACTTCTCTGCGCCGTCGGGGAAGTGGCCGCAGAAGATCACGAGATACGCCCAGATGTTGCGGATCACGTTCGCGGTGAGGTTCGCCGACAACGTGCTGCGCCAGGCCGGACCGGTGAGCGCCGGGAAGAACACCAGGTCCTTGACGACCTGCCGGCCGGCCTTCGCTGCGAATTCCTTGTTGGGCCCCGAATTCCACTGCACGGGCGGGACGCCCTCGAGTTCCTTCTTCGCCGAGAGGTCGTGCAGCGCGATCCCCCACTCGAAGGTCAGCGCGAGGACGATGTTCGCGATCGGCTGCGCGAGATTGCGCGGACGCCACTTCTCGTCGCGCGTCATCCGCAGGATGCCGAATCCCACGTCCTCGTCCATACCCACGATGTTCGTGTAGGTGTGGTGCGCGTAGTTGTGGGCGCGCTTCCAATGCTCGGACGGACCGGTCTGATCCCATTCCCACGATGTCGAGTGGATCTCGGGGTCGTTCATCCAGTCCCACTGCCCGTGCATCACGTTGTGCCCGAGTT
Organism: Rhodococcus sp. 852002-51564_SCH6189132-a; assembly: GCF_001665495.1. Classification (NCBI taxonomy): domain Bacteria; kingdom Bacillati; phylum Actinomycetota; class Actinomycetes; order Mycobacteriales; family Nocardiaceae; genus Rhodococcus; species Rhodococcus sp. 852002-51564_SCH6189132-a. The sequence continues at coordinate 101,750 of NZ_LZMJ01000086.1, read as the reverse complement.
CCATGTTCTCGATGATCTTCGCGAGCGACAGCGCAGCGGTACCGATGATCCAGCGCGACCGTCGACGCGAACCGAACAGCGCGCAGCGTCCGACCACCTCCAGCACACGCTGCGCACGGATGACGGAATGGATGTAGCGGGCGTCCCGCGGGCCGCGCGAATTCTCCACATCCCGTCGAATCGCGTCGAATTCGTTTGCAAGAGCAACGATGTCGTCTTCGGTCAGATGAGAGAACGCGCGGATGTCGGTGATGGCCAAGCGGGATCCTTCGGAGGTTTGCTGTCGGTGTCTACACGTCCAGTGTGCAGTCGCCGGCAGCGGCGGAGATACAGGTCTGGACACGTTCGCCTTCTGCGTGCTCCTTGCCGGATCGCAGATCGACGACATGCCCCTTCTCGAGCGGCACAACACAAGTCTGACAGATTCCCATGCGGCAACCGAAAGGCATCAGCGCACCGACGCTCTCACCGGCCTCGAGAATCGTCGTGGCGCCGTCCACAGTGACGGTCTTGCCGGACTTCGCGAACGTGATCGTTCCGCCCGAGCCAGAGGTGTCGGCGCGGCTGACGGCGAAGCGCTCGAGGTGGACCTGATCCTCGATGCCCTCCGCGGCCCAGTGCGCAGTGATGTCGTCGAGCATCTGCTGGGGACCGCACGCCCAGGTCTGACGCTCGCGCCAGTCGGGGCACACCTCGTCGAGCTCCGAGAGCGCGAACTTGCCCTTCTCACGGGTGTGACGCACGTGCACGCGGAAGCGATCGTGGGTGGCGTCGAAACGCTCGAGTTCGGACCGGAACATCACGTTCTCGGCCGTCGGCGCGGAGTGGAGGTGCACGACGTCGGGCAGGTCGAGTTCGCGCTCGACCGCACGCCGGTCGAGCGTCCGCAGCATCGACATGATCGGCGTGATGCCACTGCCGGCCGTGAGGAAGAGGATCTTCGCCGGCGGCGGGTCGGGCAGGACGAAATCGCCCTTCGGGGCGGCGAGGCGCACGACGGTGCCCTCGGGAACCCCACCGACGAGGTGGCTGGACAGAAAACCCTCGGGCATCGCCTTCACGGCGATGGAGATGACCTTGTCGTCCCAGGTGGGCGAGGAGGTCAGCGAGTAGGAGCGCCAGTGCCAGCGACCGTCGACATGCAGACCGATGCCGATGTACTGGCCGGGCGCGTATCCGAAGTCGAAGCCCCAGCCGGGACGGATGACGATCGTCGCGGAATCGGGGGTCTCCTGGCGCACCGAGACGATGCGCCCGCGCAGTTCACGGGCGGACCACAGCGGGTTGACCAGATGCAGGTAGTCGTCGGGGAGCAGAGGGGTGGTCAGCCGGGCCACCGCGCCACGCAGGACGTTGGAGAGCGACTTCTCCCCTGGCGCGACGTGTGCCGCAGGCTTCTCGATCCATTCCTTCAGGCCCATCCGACCGTTTCTCCTCACTCCGGTTACGGCTCCGTAGGTTATCAGAGGTTACGGAAGCGTAGGTTGAGCGAGAGACGGTCGTCACACCCATGACGTGGCGATATGCGAGGTCAGAGCAGTTCGAGGAGGAAGGGCAGTTCCTGGGCCGCGTACCACGCCAGTTCGTGGTCCTCCGCGTCGCCGAGGACGAACTCGGCCTCCTCGTCGCCCAGTTCGGCGGCATCGACGATCTCGCGTGCCCGCGCGACGTCGGCCTCCGCCTCCTGCAGGTCGATGTGCACCGACGCGACCGCACGCATCGTGATCGGCCCGGCGAGCTTGACGACCGCATCGTCGAGATCCGGTCGCGGCTTCACCTCGTCGACGTCGGCCGCGATCACCACCCGACGCGACGCGAAGGACGGATGATCGTTCGGCTCCTCCGACCCGAGCAACCGCAGCGACGCGCGTGCCGCCTCGGCCATAGCGACCTCGGCGAGCTCCTCGTCGTCGCCCGCCGTGTAGGCCTCGCGCAGAGCGGGGGTCACCGCGAAGGCCGTCCGGCCCACCGCGTCGACCTCACCGTCGGCGACGAGGCCCTGCAACATCGCGAGCGTTGCCGGTACATAGACACGCGTCACTTCTCACCTGCCGGCATCCGTCAACTCCTCGAGAGATTCCTGGATCAGCGTCGCTGCCACGTCCACATCGGGCATCGCATCACGATCCGCATTCAAACCGTAGTAGATCTTGCCGTCGTAGGACGTCAACGCGATGCTCAGGGCCTGATTCTTCAGCAGCGGCGAGACCGGGAAGATCTCGAGCAGCCGGGCTCCGGTGAGGTAGAGCGGGTGCTGCGGACCGGGCGCATTGGTGATCATGAGGTTGAACATCCGCTGCGAGAAACCCATCGCGACCCGGGCTCCCACCGCGTGCATCGTCGCCGGGGCGAAGCCCGACAAGCGGACCATCGTCTGCGCCGCCACCCGCCGCCGCTGCCGCGAGTAGGCCTCGCCCGCATGCGCGATGTGCGACAACCGGACCACCGCGTTCGGCTCCCCCACCGGCAGATCCAGCAGGAAGGACGACACCTCGCCCTGCGGGTGCACCTGGATCGTGTCGTTGTCGCCGCAGTCGTCCGGATCCTGGGTGTACACCGACATCGGGACCATCGCCCGCACCACCGTCGCCTCGGTGACCGGCTCCCCGCGGGAGAGCAGCCAGTACCGCAACGCGCCGGCGAGGACCGCGAGCACCACGTCGTTGATCGTGCAGCCGTAGCGGGAGTGGATCTTGCGGTAGGGCTCCAGATCGGAGCGCACCACGGAGAACCGACGGCTCCTCGAGATCTGCGTGTTCAGCGGAGTCTCGGGCGCCGACTGCGCTGCCGTGCGGGCGATCCGGCCGACGGCGTCGACGGTCTCGGTGAGGGTCGCCGTGAGATCGCCCACGGCCGATCGCACGGCGGCGATCCCCTCCCCCGGGCGCGCGACGAGTTCGGCGAGCGCTCCGACGAGCAGAGCGGACTCCGACGGTTCGCGTTCGGGCATCCACAATTCCTCGGGGACCTCACGCGGCACCGGCTCCTTGTCGAAGAGCACCTGGACGATGTCGAGGGCCTCCTCGCCGTCGACGAGCGCCGAATGCGACTTCGTGAACAGCGCCACCCGATCGTTCGCGAGCCCCTCGACGAGATACATCTCCCAGAGCGGTCGCGTGCGGTCGAGCGGTCGCGAGACCAGACGCGCGACGAGGTCGTGCAGCTGTTCGTCGGAGCCGGGTTTCGGCAGCGCGGAGCGCCGCACGTGGTAGGTGATGTCGAAATCGCGGTCGTCGACCCACACGGGTCGCGAGAGCCCGAATGCGACCTCCCGCACCTTCTTCCGGTAACGGGGCACCTCGGGCAGTCGCTGCTCGACCAACCGCAGCACGCTCTCGTAGTCGAGACCGCCCTCGGGGGGTTCGAGGATCGCGAGCGACCCGACGTGCATCGGCGTGTTGCTCGTCTCCAGGTAGTAGTACGACGCGTCCTGCGCCGTCATCCGGCTCGTCATCGACCCCGTTCCCCCTCCTGACCCGAACCTCCCGAACATCGCCACCACGACTCGGCGCCGTCCGTGGCTCCGCTCCCGATCTCCTCGGGATCGAGATCGAAGAGTACGGCCAGTTCGCCCGGCGCGTCGTGTGAACCATCATGGTGTACGCCGACCATCCCCGCAGCGGCGGCGCCTCGCACATTGCCGACCGAATCGTCGACGAAGACGCACTCGCCGGGTTCGAGGTCCAGCAGCCGGGCGACCAGCAGGTAGCTCTCGGGGTCGGGTTTGGCGACACGTGCGTCACCCGAGAGCACCACGCGGTCGACGAACGGACCCTCGAGATCGCGCAGCCACTGCGCGCCGGGCCCACCGGGATCGTTGCTCAGCAGGGCGGTCCGCACCCCACGCGCGCGCAGGACCGTCACGGCCGCGCCGAAGGTGTCGGGGTCGCTTCCCGGCCCGACCAGGACGCCACCGACGTCGAGTACGAGTCCTCGCATCACGACACCACCGTAGGTCCTGGACGTCCTGCTCGCGCAGCGCATCCCGCGCGCGTCGAACCGGGACCGTCGCCCGGAGATGTGGCATCATGTGCGCGGTTCGTCCTCTCCCGAACCGATCCGCCGTCACGGTGTCACCGTGACGATCCGTTCTCATGCCCTTCGGGAGAGCCCATGTCGCATCACACCGGGCGCTACGTGCGCCGCCTCACCCGCCTCGAACCTCCGGTCGAGGAGAGCTGCCACCGTCCCCGCAGCCACGTCGCCCGTCGGCCCACGCCGCACGACGGACGCTCGGGACGCGCCACGCTCCGCCGCGACGGAACCGGACGTCCGGCCGAGGGCCCGAGCATCGAAGGTCCGGCCACAGGGCCGAGCGACCGACCCGCGATCGTGCTCGATCCGGGTGTCGTGCGGGTCGCGGAGACGGCGGTGCGCCTGGTCCTCGAGGTCGTCGACGGCCGCCGTCCCGCGGTGCAGTCCACCACGGTCCTCGATCCGCGTCTCGTCGCGACGATCACCGCGGGCCGGCCTCCGCGTGCCGGACGCAGCACCGCGATACTGCTGCGGACGCGGGTGCGTCCCGTCGACGCCGACACCGTGGAACTGTTCGGCAGCTACGGTCGCGGGGACCGGGTGTTCGCCTTCGCCGGCCGGATGGTGCGCAAGCGTCCCCGTCCTCGTGCTCCGCACCGCTGGACGATCACGACCCTGTGGCTCGGGTGAGCCACAGGGTCGTGGGGTGATCGTGAGTCCTCGACTCAGCGCCTACGTGAGTCTTCGACTCAACGCCTACGTGAGTCTTCGACTCAGCGCGTTCAGCGTCGTCGGTTGGTCTTCGCATCGCGCCGGGCCGCGGCACGACGCTCCTTGCGGGTGCCCGCCTGCCTGGGCGCGGAGCCCGCGTCGGAACCGGCGGTCGTACGCGCGATGTGGGCGCGGCCGTCCTCGTCGGGACCGGTGTAGGTCAGACGCCGCTCGGTCTCGTCGAGACCCTTGGCCCGCAGCGCGGCCGGTGCGGGCTCCGCCTGCGCCGCCGGAGCCGGCTGTGCCTGGTGTGCCGCCGGGGCCGGCTGTGCCTGTTGTGCCGCCGGGGCCGGCTGTGCGGGTCGGGCGGGAGCAGCCTTGGCGAGGCTCGGGGCCGCCTGCGCGGCGGCCGCCGCAGAGGCCGGCGTGACCGCCACACCCGCGGACTGCTGCTGTTGCGCGGCCTCGACCTGGAGGTTGAACAGGAATCCGACCGATTCCTCCTTCAGGCCCTCGAGCATCGCGGTGAACATGTCGAAGCCCTCGCGCTGGTACTCGACGAGCGGATCACGCTGCGCCATCGCGCGCAGGCCGATGCCCTCCTTGAGGTAGTCCATCTCGTAGAGGTGCTCGCGCCACTTGCGGTCGAGAACCGACAACAGCACGCGACGCTCGAGTTCGCGCATCGCGTTCTCACCGGCAATGGCCTCGAGTTCGGCCTCGCGACGTGCGTAGGCGGCGCGGGCGTCCTCGAGAAGGACCTCGAGCAGACCGTTGCGGTCGAGGTCCTCGTTCTCGGCGACGAGCGTCTTGTGGTCGACACCCACCGGGTAGAGGGTCTTGAGCGCCGTCCACAGCTGCTCGAGATCCCAGTCCTCGACGTAGCCCTCGGCGGTCGCACCGTCGACGTAGGCGGTGATCACGTCGGTGAGCATGTGCTGCACCTGACCCTCGAGGTCCTCGCCGCGCAGGATCCGGCGACGCTCCTCGTAGATGACGGTGCGCTGCTGGTTCATCACCTCGTCGTACTTGAGGACGTTCTTGCGGATCTCGAAGTTCTGCTGCTCGACCTGCGTCTGCGCGCTCTTGATGGCCTTGGAGACCATCTTCGCCTCGATCGGCACGTCGTCGGGCAGGTTCAGTCGCGTCATGATCGACTCGAGCGCGGCGCCGTTGAAGCGTCGCATCAACTCGTCGCCGAGCGAGAGGTAGAACCGTGACTCGCCCGGATCGCCCTGACGACCGGAACGGCCACGGAGCTGGTTGTCGATACGACGCGACTCGTGCCGTTCGGTGCCGAGCACATACAGGCCACCGGCCGCTCGCACCTTCTCGGCGTCGGCCTTCGACTCGGCCTTGATCCGCTCGAGGGTCTCGTCCCAGGCCGCCTCGTACTCGTCCGGCGTGTTGACCGGGTCGAGGCCGCGCTTGCGCAGCTCGATGTCGGCGAGGATGTCGGGGTTGCCGCCGAGCACGACGTCGGTACCGCGACCGGCCATGTTCGTCGCGACCGTCACCGCGCCGGACCGGCCGGCCTGCGCGATGATCTGCGCTTCCTGCTCGTGGAACTTCGCGTTGAGCACGCTGTGCGGCACACCGCGCTTGGTGAACTGCCGCGACAGGTATTCCGACCGCTCGACGCTCGTCGTACCGATGAGGACCGGCTGGCCCTTCTCGTGACGCTCGACGACGTCGTCGACGACGGCCGCGAACTTCGCTTCCTCGGTCTTGTAGATCAGATCGCCCTGGTCGACGCGCACCATCGGGCGGTTGGTCGGGATCGGGATGACACCCAGGCTGTAGATCTGGTGGAGCTCGGCGGCCTCGGTCTCGGCCGTACCGGTCATGCCCGACAGCTTGTCGTACAGGCGGAAGTAGTTCTGCAGCGTGATCGTGGCGAGCGTCTGGTTCTCGGCCTTGATCTCGACGCCTTCCTTTGCCTCGATCGCCTGGTGCATGCCCTCGTTGTAGCGGCGGCCCGACAGGACGCGGCCGGTGAACTCGTCGACGATGACGACCTCGCCGTTGCGGACGATGTAGTCCTTGTCCTTGGCGTAGAGCTCCTTGGCCTTGATGGCGTTGTTGAGGTAGCTCACCAGCGGCGAGTTGGCCGCCTCGTACAGGTTGTCGATGCCGAGCTGGTCCTCGACGAACTCGACGCCGGCCTCGTGCACACCGACGGTCCGCTTGCGGATGTCGATCTCGTAGTGCACCTCGGGCTTGAGCAGCTTGGCGATGCGCGCGAACTCGGAGTACCACTTGCTCGACGCGTCGGCGGGACCCGAGATGATGAGCGGGGTCCGGGCCTCGTCGATGAGGATCGAATCGACCTCGTCGACGATCGCGAAGTTGTGGCCACGCTGGACGAGATCGTCGAGCGAGTGCGTCATGTTGTCGCGCAGGTAGTCGAAACCGAACTCGTTGTTGGTGCCGTAGGTGATGTCCGCGGAGTAGGCCGCGCGGCGCTGGGCCGGGGTCATGCCGGACAGGATCACGTCGGTCTCGAGTCCGAGGGAACGGTGCACGCGGCCCATCCACTCGGCGTCGCGCTTGGCGAGGTAGTCGTTCACGGTGACGACGTGGACGCCGTCGCCGGAGATCGCGTTGAGGTAGGCCGGCAGCACGCAGGTGAGGGTCTTGCCCTCACCGGTCTTCATCTCGGAGATGTTGCCGAAGTGCAGCGCCGCGCCACCCATGATCTGGACGAGATAGTGCTTCTGGCCGAGCACACGGAAGGACGCCTCCCGGGCGGTCGCGAAGGCTTCCGGAAGCAGATCGTCGAGCGTCTCGCCGTCCTGGTAGCGGCTCCGGAACTCGTCCGTCTTGGCCCGGAGCTCGGCGTCGGTCAGGGCCTCGAAGTCCGGGGAGAGGGAATCGACATGCTCGGCGATGTGCTTGAGCCGCTTGACCATGCGACCTTCACCGATCCGGAGCAGCTTCGTCAGCGACAGCACTGGTGTGTTCGTCCTCAATCTCGGGTACCTGCACGGACAAGAAATCCGGCCGAGGCCTTGTCGGACCCCGGCCGGATTCCATGGTAGGCGCTGCGCGGGAGTGACCGCGATGGCGAGGTGCCTTCGGTCACTCCCGGCAGTGTCACACGAGCCTGATCAGACCGTAGTCGAAGGCGTGTCGCCGGTAGACCACGGACGGCTTGTCCGTCTCCTTGTCGTGGAACAGGTAGAAGTCGTGACCGACGAGTTCCATCTCGTAGAGGGCGTCGTCGACGGTCATCGGCGCAGCGTTGTGTTCCTTCGTCCGGACGATGCGACCGGGACCGTCCTGAGGCTCCTTCTCGCTGTCGCCGAGCGACAGGTCGGGCGAGATCGCGAGCTCGTCATCCTGGGCGAGGGCCGCGGTGGCTTCCGCCACGGACACGGGCGTCTTCTCACCGTAGGAGACCTTGCGGCGCTCCTTCGTCCGTCGCAGGCGCGATTCGAGCTTGCTGATCACAGACTCGAAGGCAGCGTAGAAGCTGTCGGCACTGGCCTCGGCGCGTACGACAGGTCCCTTTCCGCGGGCAGTGATCTCGACCCGCTGACAACTCTTCCTCTGACGCCTGTTGCGTTCGTGTTGCAACTCGACGTCGAAGATGAAGATCGTCGGATCGAAACGTTCGAGCCGAGCGAGTTTCTCGGAGACGTAGATCCGGAAGTGATCGGGGACCTCGACGTTGCGTCCTTTCACGACAACGTCGGCACGTGGGCCTTCCGTGGCTGCATCGGCCTCTGCAACGGAACCTCTGGACTTCGAAGGGGTCGTCACGCGTACCTCCCGAGTTACGGCCGGCGCAGCCCGCGCGCCGGCATGATGTATGAGCGCGAGAGCGCGCTCACCCGGAATCGGAAGAACAGGCGTTTCCACCCGTCTACCTTGTTGTTTCCGGGTCTGATGGCGACGGTAGTACGTAACGCGGAGGTGTGCCACCGTTCCCGCGCGATTTCCCATCGCGTCGCCTTCCGGTCACTCGGTGAGGTACTTTCCGGGCCCGTCCGCGGGCTCACGCGTGGGCGATCACGAGCACTCCGAGAGGGTCGAATCCGGCGCGTCGGAGTGCCCGCACCGACTCGCGCGCGGTGGTTCCGGTGGTGAGCACGTCGTCGACGACGAGGACCGGGATCGTGCGCGGCAGACCGTCGGCGCGCACCCCGACACGGCCGGCGAGGTTGCGCTGCCTGTCGGCTGCCGAGAGCCCCACCGAATCACGCACCCCGGCCGCCACACTCAGGATCGGATGCACGTGGAGGCGACGGTCGTGGGTCGCGGCGGCCCGGGCGGCACGCGTGACGGGATCGCCTCCGCGTGCCCGCGCCGCACGCGTCCGGGTGGGGGCGGGCGTCACGATCAAGGGACCCTCGGGCAGCTCGCTCCATCGGCGCAGCCGCGCGATCGCGACGGCCCACGCGAGCCCGAGCGGCTCGGCGAGATCCCGGCGGGCACGCTCCTTCGCGACGATCACCGCGCGGCGCCTGGGGCCGGTGTACGGGCCCAGGCTCCACACCGGGGTCCCGGGGTCGACGCGCGGCGCGACGGCCACGGGGTGATCGGAGAGCTCGCGTGCGCACGCCCGGCACCAGCTCGCTCCGGGAGCGGCGCACCCACCGCACCGGGCGGGCAGGACGAGATCGAGAAAGGCGGTGAGCACACCGGGAGTGTGCCCGAAGTCACCGACGCCTGGGCGTCACCGTCGGCACGCTCTAGCCGGGAAGAACCGGGATCGCCGCCATCCCGGCCAGTCCGGGTACCTCCCGCCAGTACCGGTCGCCGGCGGGGTCGCGGTTGTTGAGCTGGAAGACCGTCCGGGAATCCGCGACGAACTCGCTCGCCGTGGACGCCTCGACCGCCACCACCGGGGGCGTGAGATTGCGGCTCGGCAGTGCGTCGATGCGTGAGCCGTCCACCGCGACCTGCACGACGGGCACGTCGGCCGACGCTCGGGAGACGACGATCGTGTCGGCCGTGCTCCAGTCCAAGGCGAGCGCGGGACCGCCGAGGCCGAAGCCGATCTCGCGCGGGTTGGCGAGCGAGTACTCGCCGGTCGTGGTCGGTACGACCGTCGCGACGAAGACCCGTCCGTCGATGATCAGGGCGGCGCGGACACCGTCGCGCGACAGGCGCAGCTCGGTGATGCGGCCCCCGAGGGCACGGATCGCACCCGCTTCGACGCCGACCACGGTGACCCGCCCCGTGCCGGGCTCGCGCACCGCACGCACTACCGCCGTGCCGTTGACGACGGCCCACACCGAGTTGTTGTTCGGTGACCAGGACGGCCGGGTGATCGACTCCCCGTCGACCGCGGGTTCGGCAGCGCCTTCGCTGTAGGCACCGACCATCAGCTGCACGGCCGGCTCCGGTGCCGGTTTCCCGGTGTTCTCGACGGCGGCGACGAGTTCCCCGTCCAGCGACAAGGCGACGGACTGCAGATCGTCGGACATGCCGAAGAAGCTGCGGACCGGTGTCACGCCGGTCTCGGCGACGCTCACCAGCGTCCCGTCGAGCAGCGCGTGCAGGCCCACCGTCACGCTCGATGCGGCAAGGGGGTTCATCGATGCCACGTCGGCGGTGGTCCACCCGTTCGGGAACCGTTCGTCGAGGGGCTGGCCGTCGGCGAGGAGCTGGTACGGGCCGCTGATGTCTGCGTTGGCGAGGGTCCAGATCACCTGCGCGGCGAGCAGTTCGCGATCCTGCCGGCCCATCGAGCCGACCCCCTGGAAGTCGATGCGGATACCGCCGAGTCCGACGCCGACGTCGGTCGTGCGGCCGTCCGCCTTCGTCACCGAGCCGATGACGGTGACGTCCTCGAGGAGATTCTTGACCGCAGGCGCGAGGACCTCTTTCGGCCCTTCGACGAGCAACCCGATCAACTGCGACGCCGTCTGTTCGGGGGTACCCGTGATCCAGCGCGGGTCGGGGACGACGGCGGTGCCGGTCGGGTCGAGGAAGTACAGCGAGCGGCGCTGATAGGTGTTGAGGAAGCGCGGGCGGTCCATGATGACGCCGGCCGGCAACCGGTCGATGCGCCACTCCCCGTCCGTGCGGACCAGGGAGAACCGCGCCTCGAACTCCCCGTCGGCGGGACGGTAGATGCCGCCCTCCTCGAGGTAGCCGACGGTGCTGGCCCGCACCACGTAGGTGGCGCTGTCGCCGTCGCGTTCCTCGACGAGGACGTCGACCTTGTCGACGATCGTCGCGCTCGCCGCGTCGTCCCAGGACTCGGACATCGTGGGGGTGAGGAACTGCCGGGCCGCGCGGTGGCGGTTGGTCGGATCCGTGCTCGCCTGCAGGAAGTCGCGCAGGAGCAGGTCGGGTTCGCGACCGGGCACGGGAGCGGCGACCTCGGTGGTCGCGGGGCCGCGTTCAAGGGTTCCGATGGCCTGCGGTGACGACGAATCCGGCAGCGTGGCGCATCCCGACAGCACGAGTCCGGCCACGGTCAGGAGTACGACGAGCACGCCCGCTGCACGCGGAGTCGAGCGGCTCATGTATTGGCTCCTTCGGACGATGTGCTCGCAGGGTCGGTCGGGATCTCTCCCGTCGAAGGCCGCTCCGGGGTGTCGTCACCCGGCGGGGGCTTGCCCTGCACGGCCTTCGCGGCGCTGGGCACGAGAGGCAGGGGGCTGCGACCCACCTTACGTCCGCGTTCGCGCGGGAGGGTGAGCCGGAAGCTGGCACCTCGTCCCGGTTCGCCCCACGCTTCGAGCTTGCCGTTGTGCAGGTTGGCGTCCTCGACGCTGATCGCGAGACCGAGGCCGGTGCCGCCGGAGCGCCGGACCCGCGACGGATCGGAGCGCCAGAACCGGTTGAAGACGAGTTTCTCCTCCCCCGGTCGCAGGCCCACGCCCTGATCGCGCACGACGAAGGCCGCGGCCGCGTCGTCGGCGCGCAACCGCAGCAGGATGGGTTTGCCCTCGCCGTGATCGATCGCGTTGGCGAGCAGGTTGCGCAGGATGCGTTCGACGCGGCGCGGATCGACGTCGGCCTCGACGGACTCGTCCGGAAGGTCGACGATGAGCTCGGTGGCGGTCTCGCGGGCGAGGTGCCGCACGGTCGAGACGGCGGCACGCGCGCACATCCGCAGATCGAGTCGTTCGGAGGCGAGTTCGGCGACACCCGCGTCGTGCCGGCTGATCTCGAGCAGATCGTTGAGGAGGCTCTCGAAGCGGTCGAGTTCGGCGACGAGCAGTTCGGAGGACCGCTTGAGGACGGGGTCGAGCTCGTCGCTGCCGTCGTGGATGAGGTCGGCGGCCATACGGACGGTCGTGAGCGGGGTGCGCAGTTCGTGGCTCACATCGGAGGTGAACCGTTTCTGCAGGTTGCCGTACTCCTCGAGCTGGGTGATCTGCCGCGACAGGCTCTCGGCCATCTCGTTGAACGACATCGCCAGGCGCGCCATGTCGTCCTCACCACGGACCGGCATGCGTTCCTTGAGCCGTCCGTCGGCGAAGCGCACGGCGATCCGGGAGGCCGACCGGATGGGCAGCACGACCTGCCGCGCGACGATCATCGAGATCGCGGCCAGCAGCACGAGCAGGACCACGGCACCGACGAGCAGGGTGCCGCGGACGAGGGCGAGGGTGCGTTCCTCACCGCCGAGCGGGAAGACGAGATACAGCTCGAGTGTCGAGATGTCGGAGTCGGTGGGGCTGCCCATGATCAGGGCCGGCCCGGTGTAGCCGTCGGGATCGGCGACCGTCGCGAACTGGTACGCGATCTGCCCGTTCTGGACGAAGGCACGCAGGTTCTGCGGGATCTGGTCGGCGGGCCCGCTCGAGGTGGGGGCCCGCGGACCGTCGCCGGGAACGATCAGGACGGGGTCGAAGGTTCCGGCGACGCCGGTGTCCTGTCCCCCGTCGCTGCCACGGCTGGTGAGGATCGCCGCGGCACCGTCGAGGCGGACCGCGAGCGAGCCGGAGTCGTCGGCGCCCGCGAGTTGTCCCTCGACGAGTGCGCGCGAGCGATCCATCTCCTCGGTCGCCGCGTCGATCTTCACTTCGAGCAGTCGGTCGGTGATCTGGCTCGTGAGTACCACTCCGAGCACGAACATGACGATCAGCGACAGCGTGAGGGTCGAGGTCACGACCCGGAGCTGCAGGGATCGTCGCCAGGTGTGCGCGAGTCGGCTGCTCATCGACCGCGACCACCTCACCAGCGGCAGCGTCCTACGCGTGATACGCCGCCGAAGCCGGTAGGTTCGAATCACGGCGGTCCGGCCTTGTAGCCGACCCCCCGCACCGTGAGCACCGCCTCGGGATTCTCGGGATCCTTCTCGACCTTCGCGCGCAGACGCTGGACGTGGACGTTCACGAGCCGGGTGTCGGCGGCGTGCCGGTAGCCCCAGACCTGCTCGAGCAGGACCTCACGGGTGAACACCTGGCGCGGCTTGCGTGCGAGCGCCACGAGCAGGTCGAACTCGAGGGGCGTGAGCGAGATCGCCTCGTCGCCGCGGGTGACCTTGTGGGCGGGGACGTCGATGGTGATGTCCCCGATGTTCAGGACCTCCGCCGGTTCCTGCTCGGTGCGACGCAGCCGGGCCCGCACGCGTGCGACGAGCTCCTTCGGCTTGAACGGCTTGACGATGTAGTCGTCGGCGCCCGATTCGAGGCCGAGCACGACGTCGACGGTGTCGGACTTGGCGGTGAGCATCACGATCGGCACACCGGAATCCGCGCGGAGCACACGGCACACGTCGATGCCGTTCATGCCGGGGAGCATGAGATCGAGCAGGACGAGGTCGGGCCGGATCTCGCGCACGGCACCCAGCGCCTGAGTGCCGTCCCCCACCACGAACGGTTCGAATCCCTCGCCGCGCAGCACGATCGTGAGCATCTCGGCCAGCGCGGTGTCGTCGTCGACTACCAGAATCCTCGGCTTCATAGCCTCTATCGTGTCACCCCTCGAGCGTCGTGAAGCAGATTTGAGATGTCAACGGCGAGTTGTCGCGGGGAGGTCTGCGGGCCTGCGACCTCCCACGGAGACATCCACTGCTGCTGCGCGAGCCCGTCGTAGACCGCGCCGGTGCGCTCCTGCAGACCGGCATCGCGCTCGTAGGCGTCGCGATCGCGGTCGACCTCGGTCGCGGCGCGGTTACGGGCACGCTCGGCGGCGAGGGCGACCGGAACGCGGAGCAGCACCTGCAGATCGGGCACCGGAAGCCCGAACCGTTCGAACTCGAGACGGCGGATCCACTCCACCGCCGGGCCGGTCGCATCCTGGTTCCGGCGCGCCGCGGTGTACGCGGCGTTGGACGCGACGTACCGGTCGAGCAGCACGATATCGTTGTCGGCGAGCAGCTTCCGCAGCTCGTCGGCAGCATCGCGACGGTCGAGCGCCCACAGCAACGCCATCGCCTCGACGCTCGAGGCGGTGTCGCCGTGCTGCCCGCGCAACGCCTCCGCGCCCAGATCGGCGTGGATCGACTGCCCGTACCGCGGGAAGGCCAGCGTCGCGACCTTCCGTCCGGCCTCGCGCCAGGTCTCGACGAGACCGGCGGACAAGGTCCGCTTGCCGGCCCCATCGAGACCCTCGACGACGATCAGATCACCCATGTGCCCTGTGATTTCCGATCACTCATGCGCTCTGCGTTCCCGTCGAGTTGCCGGGATCAGTAGCGGTAGTGCTCGGGCTTGTACGGGCCCTCGACGTCGACGCCGATGTACTCGGCCTGCTCCTTGGTCAGCTTCGTGATCTGTCCGCCGAGTGCCTCGACGTGGATCTTCGCGACCTTCTCGTCGAGGTGCTTGGGCAGGCGGTAGACCTCGTTGTCGTACTGGTCGGGCTTGGTCCACAGCTCGATCTGGGCGATCACCTGGTTGGCGAACGAGTTGCTCATCACGAAGGAGGGGTGGCCCGTGGCGTTGCCCAGGTTGAGCAGGCGGCCCTCCGACAGGACGATGATCGAATGGCCGTCGGCGAAGGTGAACTCGTCGACCTGCGGCTTGATGTTGATCCGCGTGACGTCGGCGGCCCGCTCGAGGCCGGCCATGTCGATCTCGTTGTCGAAGTGGCCGATGTTGCCGAGGATGGCCTGGTGCTTCATCGCCTTCATGTGCTCGAAGGTGATGATGTCCTTGTTGCCCGTGGCGGTGATGACGATGTCGGCCTGGCCGATGAAGTCCTCGACCGTCACGACGTCGTAGCCGTCCATCATGGCCTGCAGGGCGTTGATCGGGTCGACCTCGGTGACCGAGACGCGTGCGCCCTGGCCGCGCAGGGCCTCGGCGCAGCCCTTGCCGACGTCGCCGTAACCGCACACGAGCGCGGCCTTGCCGCCGATGAGGACGTCGGTGCCGCGGTTGATGCCGTCGAGCAGCGAGTGCCGGGTGCCGTACTTGTTGTCGAACTTGCTCTTGGTGACCGAGTCGTTGACGTTGATCGCGGGGAACGCGAGCTCGCCGGCCGCGGAGAGCTGGTACAGGCGCAGGACGCCCGTGGTGGTCTCCTCCGTGACGCCCTTGACGGACTCGGCGACGGTGGTCCACTTCTTCGAGTCGGCCGCGAGCGAGCGGCGCAGCAGCTCGAGGAAGACCTTGTATTCTGCGGAGTCCTGCTCTTCGTCGCTCGGCGGGACGACGCCGGCCTTCTCGAACTGGGCGCCCTTGAGCACGAGCATCGTGGCGTCGCCGCCGTCGTCGAGGATCATGTTGGCGGGTTCGCCGGGCCAGGTGAGCATCTGCTCGGCCGCCCACCAGTACTCTTCGAGGGTCTCGCCCTTCCAGGCGAACACCGGGACGCCCTTGGGCTCCTCGGGGGTGCCGTGCGGGCCGACGACGACGGCCGCGGCGGCGTGGTCCTGGGTGGAGAAGATGTTGCATGACGCCCAGCGCACCTGCGCGCCGAGGGAGACGAGCGTTTCGATGAGCACAGCGGTCTGGACCGTCATGTGCAGCGAGCCGGAGATCCGTGCGCCCTTCAGCGGCTGCACCTCCGCGTACTCGCGACGCAGCGCCATCAGGCCCGGCATCTCGTGTTCGGCGAGCCGGATCTCCTTGCGCCCGAACTCGGCGAGGGACAGATCGGCGACCTTGAAATCGAGACCGTTGACCCGGTCGGCTACGAGCGTGGTGTCAGACACGTGCAGATGCCTCTTCCTGTCGGCAGACGATGTTGGTTCCAGGCTATACAACCTGCGCAAGAAGAGGCCCGGCAGATCGTCCCCCGACGGGATCCGTCCGCCGCACCTTCCTGTACGACGCCCGGACGTCAACCGCGTATGGCGGCCCGTTCGACGAACGGCACGAGCAGATCGGCGAGGTCGGCGGCGACATCACGCCCCGAGGCCGGGGGCATCGAGACGAAGCTCAGCGCGACCCGCACGACAGCGCGCGCGAGGATCCCCGCGTCGGATTCGGACGCCGCGATCCAGCTGTGGTGGAAGGTCTCCGTGAGGCGACCCGCGCCCCGCTCGAGGATGGGGGCGGCGTCGGTGGTGATCAACCGCAGCAGGTCGGGTTTGGCCTCCCCGCTCAGCAGCGACTGCACCAGGGGGTCGGCGGCGGACGCCTCGAAGAAGAAGGTGAATCCGTCCACGAGCGCGGCCCGCGCGTCGCCGACGTGGGCGTACACCGAATCGGCCACCGCATCGACGAACTCGTCGACCAGACGCAGCGCATATCCCTGGGCGAGCCCCTGCCGGGAGGAGAACTCCTTGTACAGGGTCTGCCGGCTGATACCGGCGGCTCGGGCGACGTCGCTCATGGTGACGGCCGACCAGTCGCGTTCGTGTAGCAGCTCGCGCATGGCGTCGAGGATCGTCGAGCGCAGCAGCACCCGACTTGCCTCGTGGAAGGGAACCCGCGCGTTCGGCATGGTGGGAACGCTCTCACGCACGGATGTGCTCGTCAAAGCAAGACGGGTAGTGATCCCCCGTGCAGCGGTTCACCGGCGGACGATCTCGACCATCTCGAAGTCGGCCTTGGCGGCGCCGCAGTCCGGGCACGACCAGTCGTCGGGGATGTCCTCCCACCGGGTGCCGGGTCCGATGCCCTCGTCGGGCCACCCTTGGGCCTCGTCGTATTCGAATCCGCAGACGAGACAACGGAACAGACGGTAGTCGGCACTCACTGGGTGTACTCCTCGAAATCGGTCTTCTCCCGGACTCCGCAGTCGGGACACGGCCAGTCGTCGGGCACGTCGGACCACGGGGTGCCGGCCGGAAAGCCCTCACGGGGAACGCCGGCGGTCTCGTCGTACACGAACTCACAGACGGGACAGCGGTAGGACGCCACGATCACTCCCCTTCCGCAGTAGTGGGATCCGATGCTCCGTAGCGGGTCAGGATCTTCTCGCGTCGACGCGGTTCGATGTTGACGCGGGTGATGTCGCCGTCGTAGTGGTCGAGCACGCGGTGGTCCATGACCTTGCGCCACAGCGGCGGGATGTAGGCGAGGGTGATCATCGTCGCGTAACCCGCGGGCAGTTGCGGTGAGATCTCCATGCTGCGCAGGGTCTGGTAGCGCCGCGTGGGGTTGGCGTGATGGTCGCTGTGCCGCTGCAGGTGGTACAGGAAGATGTTCGTCACCAGGTGGTCACTGTTCCAGCTGTGCGCGGGCGAGCAGCGCTCGTAGCGCCCCTTCGCGGTCTTCTGCCGCAGCAGACCGTAGTGCTCGAGATAGTTCACGGCCTCGAGCAACGAGAACCCGAACACCGCCTGGATCACGAGATACGGCGCGATCGACAGACCGAAGACACCGAGGAGCACCGCGTACAGCGCGACGGAGATCGCCCACGCGTTGAGGACGTCGTTGTGCACGCTCCACACCGGCTTGTCGAGCCGTTCGAGGCGGGCCCGTTCGAGGCGCCACGCCGACCGCAGGCTGCCGACGACGCTGCGGGGCAGGAATCGCCAGAAGCTCTCCCCGAACCGGGCAGAGGCCGGATCCTCCGGGGTGGCGACCCGCACGTGGTGGCCGCGATTGTGCTCGATGTAGAAGTGCCCGTAGAACGACGGGGCGAGCGCCCACTTCGACAGTCGCCGTTCGAATTCGATCTTCTTGTGGCCGAGTTCGTGTGCCGTGTTGATACCGATGCCCGCGACCACGCCGACCGAGATCGCGAGTCCGATCTTCGACATCACGCCGAGCCCGCCGTCGATGCCGAGCCAGGACAGGTCGCCGGCCGACCAGAGGTAGCAGGCGAAGACCAGCGACGCGAACTGGAAGGGCAAGTAGAGGTAGGTGCAGTAGCGGTAGAAGCGGTCGTTCTCGAGTTGCTCGAACAACTCGTCGGGTGGGTTCTCGCCGTCGGGGCCGACGAACAGGTCGAGCAGCGGGACGAGGACGTAGACCAGCAGGGGGCCTATCCACCACAGGACCGGGGTGACGCTCTGCAGACCGAGTTCGTTACCGCCCCACACCAGGGCGGCGGCGACGAACAGCGCCGTCGGGGGCACCAGCCCCAGAAGCCACAGATGGCGTTTCCGGTCGCGCCACTGAAGGTCGGGTCGATCCACCGAATCCGCGGATGCCGTACTCATGTCGGGTCTCCTTCATCACCGTTGATGGCGCCGGGCACGCCACCGCACGGTGACGCACACCACTCATATCTTGACTCTAGGCCACTGTTCGTCCTAGGTCTAGACATATAGCCGATTTTGTAAACCTCACGAAGATGCATCCGGAAACGACGAAGGCGAGCCCGTGCGGGCTCGCCTTCGGTTCGATTCCGTCCCTACCGGGACTCTGCTTCAGGACTCGTCGGTCGCCGATCCCGGTATCTCCCCGAGCCGGGCCCGGAAGACCTGGGTGTCCGCGGCACAACCGTGGACGGTCGGATTCCGGTCGCACGCCGACAACCACGCCGAGTCGCCGGGCCTCAGCGTCACCGACTCGCCGTCGCACTCGACGCGGGCATCGCCTGCGGTGCACAGCAGGATCTGTGGTCCGTCGGCACCGACCCCGAGGGCGTCGCCCGCGCCGAGATCGATGCGGGACAACGCGAACTCCGGTGCCGGGGTGCGGTAGCGGCGTTCGATCGGACTCTGCCCCGACCCGGTCTCCGCCGAGGCCTCCGGCACGGCTTCGAGAATCGGCACCGAGGCCGCACCGAAGTCGAGCACCCGCAGCAGTTCGGGCACGTCCACGTGCTTCGGGGTGAGACCACCGCGCAGCACGTTGTCGGAGTTCGCCATGACCTCGACACCCATGCCGTGCAGGTAGGCGTGCAGATTTCCCGCGTCGAGGTACAGGCCCTCGCCCGGCTGCAGGGTGATGCGGTTGAGCAGCAGCGAGGCGAGCACTCCGGCGTCGCCGGGATAGAAGTCCGCCAGCTGCAGGGCCGTGCGTACCTCCGGAACGAAATCGCGTTCGCCGTCCCGTCCGGCCGCGAGATAGGTGACGCAACCGTCGAGCACACGCGGCAGCAACGCTGCGAGAGCGGGCGGGGGCAACGTGATCCAGGTGGTGAACAGCGCCCGCAGACCGCTCGAATCGGGTTGGCCCGCGAGCAGTCCCACATAGGGGTCGAGTTCCGGCACGGCCAGCGCCTCGAACAGCTCCACGGTCCGTTTCGGGTCACGGAAGCCGGCCAGGGCCTCGAACCGGGTCAGCGCCACCACGAGTTCGGGCTTGTGGCTGGCGTCCTTGTAGTTGCGGACGGGCGAGTCGATCGGGATGCCGAGTGCTTCCTCACGAGCGAAGCCCTCGGCCGCCTGGCCGGCGCTGGGATGCGCCTGCAGCGACAGCGGCTCCTCCGCCGCCAGTAGCTTGAGCAGGAAGGGCAGGCGGGGACCGAACGCCCCCACCGTGCGATCACCGAGGTGTCGCTGCGGATCGGCCGACAACACGTCGAGCAGCGAGTGCTCGTCGCCGTCCGGATCCACCAGCCTGGCGGGATCGGCCGGGTGCGCACCGAGCCACAACTCGGCCTCGGGATGATGGGACGGCACATTGCGGCCACGCAGGGTGGCGATCGCGGTCCGCGATCCCCAGGCGTACGAGCGCACCGCACCTTCGAGTCGGTGCACTATCTCCCCCCTGCCAATCCGAGATATGCGGCCGCCATCTCTGTGCGGACGGTCAACACTGCCACCTGTTCCAGCACGGTCGGAACCGTGCTCGATTCGAATTCTCCGATCACGGACATCAATTCCACATCCGGAAGTGCCGCCGTCCTGCGCTGCGCCGCCGAGCGGTCGGGGTCGGTGCTGAGCACGAACACCCGTGCCGGTGCGATCGGCGCCGGTCCGTCCAGCTCCTCGTCGTGGAAGAACGGGTCGTAGTTCTCACCGCTCGCGGTGACCACATTCGTGAGCCGGTCGCGCGCGACCAGCACGTCGCTCAGTGCCGCAGCGCCGGCGACCACACCCGCCTCCTGGAGCAGGGCCTCCGACGCGTGCCGTGCGAGCACCGTCGTCGCGGCGGAGTCTCCCGCGAACGCCACGCGACGCGACTGCATGCGCACCGCGAGCGACTTTGCGGGATTGTGGAAGACCTCGTTCGCCGGATGATTGCGCGCCGCTTCCTCGTCGGCCGTGTCGGCGACCTCGGCGAGCGGAGGGACACCGGTGATCCGGACGGCGCGCTGCAACACGCCGAGCACCGCACAGAACACCGCGACGTGCCGGGCGAGCACGTACCGGGTCTGGACCCGGACGCGCGGCGGCAACAACATCGCGCGACCGGCCGAGACCGCCCGCACCGGACCTTCGTCGGGGGCGTCGACGACGACCTCAGCGCTGCGACGCAGTCCGGCGTCGATGCTGCGCGCCAGCTCTGGATCGCCGGCGTCGTTTCCCGAGACCACCACGACATCGAGCGCGCCGACCCACGGCGGTGTGGTCGGCGCGGAGATCAGCGGTACACCGGCCTGCCCACCGAACATCGCGACGACCAGTTCCGCGGCCGAGCGGGCGCGGGCGTCGGTGCCGACGAAGACCACACTGCGGGGGTGCATGTCGGTGAGCCGGCCGAGCAGACCTTCGTCGACCGCCGCGGCGACCGCGCGGATCTGGGCGCCGCCGAGGGCCGCGCTCCTGAGGATGCCGTCGACATCGGCGGCGAGAACACCGCCCGCATCGTCGAAGTCGAACAGCGGTGAGGGTGCCGTCACGACCGCATCACCTTCCTTCCGCCGCCGCGACCTCGGCGGGCCGGCTGACAGGGCCCGGTGGGGCCACCGACCCGAGATCGGTGCTCCGCCGAACCGACACCGGCACGACCTGTCCCGGCACTTCGATTATTCCCGTTGTCCCTCCGCCTACGCACGAACGACGGAAAGGATCTCCTTCACCAATGCCTCGACCTCACCGTCCGTGCGGGCCTCCACGTTGAGCCGCAGCAACGGCTCGGTGTTGGACGCGCGCAGGTTGAACCATGCGTTGTCGGGCAGGTCGACGGTGACACCGTCGAGCCGGTCGATCGATACCGCGCGGTCCTCGAACGCCGCGACGACGGCCTCGGTGCGCTCGGCAGCATCGGCGACCGTCGAGTTGATCTCGCCCGACGCCGCGTACCGGTTGTAGGAGCTCATCAGCTCGGAGAGCGGACCGTCCTGCGAGGCGAGTGCGGCGAGGACGTGCAGCGCCGCGAGCATGCCGGAGTCGGCACCCCAGAAGTCGCGGAAGTAGTAGTGCGCCGAGTGTTCCCCGCCGAAGACGGCACCGGTCTCGGCCATCTGCTGCTTGATGAACGAATGCCCGACCCGGGTGCGCACCGGCTTGCCGCCCTGCTCGGCGACGAGTTCGGGCACCACGCGCGAGGTGATGAGGTTGTGGATGATCGTCGAGCCGGGTTCCTTGGCGAGTTCGCGGGCGGCGACGAGCGCCGTGACCGCGGACGGGGTGACCGGCTCGCCGCGCTCGTCGACGACGAAGCAGCGGTCGGCGTCGCCGTCGAAGGCCAGGCCCACGTCGGCACCGGACTCGACGACCAGACGCTGGAGGTCGACGAGGTTGGCGGGGTCGAGGGGGTTGGCCTCGTGGTTCGGGAAGGTGCCGTCGAGTTCGAAGTACAGCGGCACGAGATCGACGGGCAGGGCACCGAAGACGGCGGGGACGGTGTGGCCTCCCATGCCGTTGCCGGCGTCGACCGCCACCTTCAGCGGACGCATCTCCGCGAGATCGACCAGGCCGCGGACGAACGAGGCGTAGTCCTCGAGGACGTCCTGCTCGGTGATGTTGCCGCGCTCGCCGTCGTAGGCGGGCACCCCCTCGACGAGGTCGGCGGAGATCTGCGCCAGACCGGTGTCCTGACCGACGGGCTTGGCACCGGCACGGCAGAGCTTGATGCCGTTGTACTTCGCGGGATTGTGGCTGGCCGTGAACATCGCGCCGGGTGCGTCGAGCAGGCCCGACGCGAAGTAGAGCTGGTCGGTGGATGCGAGGCCGATCAGCACCACGTCGAGTCCCTGGGCGGTGACCCCGTCGGCGAAGGCCTGCGAGAGCGAGGGGGACGAGGCGCGCATGTCGTGCCCGATCACCACACGGTCCGCGCTGCCCTCACTGCGCAACAGGCGTGCGAACGACGCTCCGACCTCGCGGACGAACTCTTCGTCGATCTGCTCTCCGACGACACCCCGTACGTCGTAGGCCTTGATGACTGCTGACACCGACTCGGCAGCTCTCGCCACTGTATTAGCTCCTGAACTCGACTCGTGCGATACCGTCCTCCGCGCCATCGCACTCGCTCAGCCTAGTGCGAACGGCTCAGGACGTGGGATCGGGAAGAACACGCAGGTGACCGCGTCGGCCGGTGCGTGCGGTGGGAGGCACGACGGCCCGTTGGGGTTGCTCGGCGTCGTCGTCGCTCGCGTCGGAACGGGAACGCTCCCCCAGGCCGGCCTCGCGTACGGCCTCGGCGAGGGCGGTCAGATCGTCCTCGTCGGGGGTGGCCGACGAGAACGCTCCCTCGTATCGGACGAGTTCCCAGCCCTTGGGTGCCGTGATGCGCGAACCGTGCATCTCGCAGAGATCCCACGAGTGCGGTTCCGCGACGGTCGCCAGGGGACCGACAACGGCAGTGGAGTCCGAGTACACGTAGGTCAGCGTCGCAACAGCAGGGTTCTTGCACCCAGGCCGGCAGCATCGACGCAGTGTTCTCACGACTGGGAGCGTAGCGCGCCGGACGCGCCAGGACTATTCGGACACACCGAAAGGGTGGAGCGATTTTCGTGTCGTAGTGTCCATGGCATGGTCCGCGCACGACGTTCCCGCCCTGTGTCGTCCCGTGCCGTGGCACGCCGCGGCAGGGGAATCCGCGGTCCCCTGTTCCCGCAGAGCCTGCCGGCGTGGAAGACACGCGCAGAGAAATTCGACCTGCTCGTATTGGGGGCGTTCGCGCCGATCGACGCGCGCTGGCACGACCGCCTCACCAAGCTCGACATTGCCGTCGACGAGGTCCCGAAGATCCGGGCACGCGACCCCGACTCGGTCAACTGGCCGGACGAGGTGGTTGCCGACGGGCCGGTGCCGCTGTCCCGGCTCGTGCCGGCGGGGATCGATCGACGAGGCGCTGCCACCCGGGCGCGGATCGTGTTGTTTCGCCGACCTCTCGAGGTGCGCGCGAAGGATCCGGACGATCTGACGGATCTGGTGCACGACGTCCTCGTGCACCAGGTGGCCACCTATCTCGGTGTCGAACCGGAAGTGGTGGATCCGACACTCGACGAGGACGACGAGGACTGAGAAACGTTCCGGATACATGACGAAGGCCGGGTTGCTCGTCCCCCACGGCCGCAACCCGGCCTTCGTCATCCGATTCGGTGTTTCACTCGGTCCCGCACTCCCCGTACCGGGCCGAACTCCTCGTCAGACTATTCCGCGCTTGAGGCGACGGCGTTCCCTCTCGGAGAGCCCGCCCCAGATACCGAACCGCTCGTCGTGAGCGAGAGCGTATTCGAGACATTCGTCCCGGACCTCACACCCCATGCAGATGCGCTTGGCCTCTCTGGTGGAGCCACCCTTCTCGGGGAAGAATGCCTCCGGATCGGTCTGCGCACAGAGCGCACGCTCCTGCCACTGCTCCTCGCCGTCCGCTGGGTCACCGAATCCCGAGATCAAACTCAGGACGGGCACCCCGACGTCCGGGTAGTCACAGACAGCCTCGACTGCAGTATCGCTTCGAGTGAGCTCGAAGCTGTCGCGCTCGCCGGCCATTGTCCCTCCTCACCTGCAGCGCCGAATCATGACCGGGGATCAACCCGCTGCCATCCTTCGAATACTCGTTCGAATGCGGGTTCACCGCAAGGGATCTCGAATTCGATTATCGAATGACATGTATGTGATTAGACACTTCGGGTGTGTCGCGGTCAAGCGGAGCGGCGTTGTTCACATATCATCGGCCGCTTTGCCGAAACGCGTTTCGGACGGTGCGCGACCGGGTAGGCGACGCACCGCTTAGGCTTGGGCCGTGAATGTGACTGTATTGGTCGGAGGTGTCGGTGGGGCGCGTTTTCTCTCAGGTTTGCGCCGGCTTCTCGATATTTCTCCGGGCGTGGAGCCGAATCCGGACGCGGCACACCGCATCACCGCGATCGTCAACGTCGGCGACGACGTGTGGATGCACGGCCTGAGGATCTGTCCGGATCTCGACACCTGCATGTACACCCTCGGCGGTGGGATCGACACCGAACGCGGCTGGGGCCGCGCCGGTGAGACTTGGAACGCCAAGGAGGAACTCGCCGCCTACGGGGCGATCCCCGACTGGTTCGGTCTCGGCGACCGCGACATCGCCACCCACCTCATCCGGACGCAGATGCTGCGGACCGGCTATCCGCTCTCCGCGATCACCGAAGCACTGTGCACGCGGTGGAAGCCGGGTGTGACCCTGCTGCCGGTCTCCGACGACCGCAGCGAGACCCACGTCGTCATCACCGATCCCGAGGACGGTGAACAGCGGGCCGTGCACTTCGAGGAATGGTGGGTCCGCCACCGCGCCCAGGTGCCCACCCACAGCTTCGCCCACATCGGCGCAGAAGAGGCAGAGCCCGCTCCCGGTGTGCTCGAGGCGATCGAGAACGCCGACGCCGTCGTCCTGGCCCCGTCGAACCCCGTCGTGAGCGTCGGAGCGATCCTCGCGATCCCCGGTATCCGTGGGGCGCTGCGCACCACGTCGGCGAAGGTCGTCGGCCTGTCCCCCGTCATCGACGGCAAGCCCCTGCGCGGCATGGCCGATGCGTGCCTGGACGTCATCGGAGTGGAGACCACCGCCGAGGCGGTCGGCCGGTACTACGGCGCCCGCTCGGGCACAGGCATTCTCGACGGCTGGCTCGTGCACTCGACCGACAACGCCGAGGTGCCAGGCGTCGAGGTCCGATCCGTTCCCCTGCTCATGACCGACACCGACGCGACGGCCGAGATGGCCCGCGCCGCCCTCGACCTCGCCGGAGTGACCCTGTGATGCCGGACGCCGTCGCCGACCCTGCAGTGCGCGACCACGCGCCGGGCGGCCCGATCGAGATCCTGCCCGTCGCCGGGCTTCCCGAATTCCGGCCCGGCGACGACCTGGCCGCAGCCGTCGCGCAGGCCGCACCGTGGCTGGCCGACGGGGACGTCCTCGTCGTCACCAGCAAAGTGGTCTCGAAGGTCGAGGGACGGATCGTGGCCGCGCCCACCGATCCCGACGCCCGCGACGCGCTCCGCCGGCGCCTGGTGAACCAGGAAGCGGTGCGCGTGCTGGCACGCAAGGGCCGCACCCTCATCACCGAGAACAAGCTCGGCATCGTGCAGGCAGCCTCCGGCATCGACGGATCCAATGTCGACAGCGCCGAACTCGCGCTGCTGCCCGAGAACCCCGATGCGAGCGCAGCGGCGCTCCGCGAACGGATCGGTGCGCTGCTCGGCGTCCGGGTCGCCGTGGTGGTCACCGACACCATGGGCCGCGCCTGGCGCAACGGCCAGACCGACGCCGCGATCGGCTCGTCCGGGCTTCCAGTCCTGCACGGCTACGCCGGCTCCCACGACTCGCAGGGCAACGAACTGCAGGTGACGTCCGTGGCGGTCGCCGACGAGATCGCCGCCGCAGGCGATCTGGTCAAGGGCAAGCTCGGCGGTGTGCCCGTCGCCGTGGTACGCGGACTCGGCCTGCCCGACGACGGATCCACCGCCCGCGCCCTGATCCGCAGCGGCGAGGACGACCTGTTCTGGCTCGGCACCGAGGAGGCTCTCGAACGCGGTCGGCGCGAGGCGCTGCTGCTGCGCCGGTCGGTGCGGCAGTTCGCCTCCGAGCCCGTCGATCCCGAGGATCTGCGCGAGGCGGTCGCCGAGGCCCTCACCGCACCCGCACCTCATCACACCCGTCCGGTCCGGTTCGTGTGGGTGCGCACCGAGCAGGTGCGCCGCCGGCTCCTCGACCGCATGCGCGACAGGTGGGCCGAGGATCTCCACGGCGACGGACTCGACCCGGTGGCCGTCGAACGCCGGATCTCCCGCGGCGCGATCCTCTACGACGCACCCGAGGTGATCGTCCCCTTCTGGGTGCCCGACGGCGCACACCACTATCCGGATGCCCGTCGCACCGCGGCCGAGTCGACGATGTTCACCGTCGCCGCCGGCGCCGCGGTGCAGGGCCTGCTCGTGTCCCTGGCCACCCGCGGGCTCGGCAGCTGCTGGATCGGTTCGACGATCTTCGCTCCCGAGGTGGTCCGCGAGGAACTCGGTCTTCCCGCCGAGTGGTCGCCGCTCGGGGCGGTCGCCGTCGGTTACCCGCTCACCGAGCCGGAACCGCGCGAACCCGCGGACCCGGGCGACGCCCTCGTGGAGCTGTAGTCGTGTCGGCGCGTTCCCTGCACGCCTCGGCGATCGACCGGCTCACCGCCTGGCGCACCGACTCGGAAGACGCCGAATCGCTGCGGCATACGATGCTGGCGTTCCTCGATTCGGCGCCCGACGGGTGCCTGCGCGAACACGTGCCCGGCCACATCACGGCGTCGTCGATCGTGCTCGACGCCGACCACCGCAACGTGTTGCTCACCCTGCATCCGCGGGTGGGGCGGTGGATCCAGCTCGGCGGTCACTGCGAGCCGTCGGACGACACGGTCGTCGACGCGGCCCTGCGCGAGGCCACCGAGGAATCCGGCATCGCCGATCTGGTGATCGATCCGGAACTGCTGTCGGCGCACACGCATCCGATCACGTGCTCCCTCGGCGTGCCCACCCGTCACCTCGACCTGCGGTTCCTGGTGACCGCACCCGTCGGTGCCCGGCCGGTGCGCAGCGACGAATCCACCGACCTGCAGTGGTGGCCCGTCGACGCGCTTCCGCCGGAGGCCGAGCACGAGACCATCGCGCACATGGTCCGGCTCGCCGCGGCCCGACGGGCCTGAGACGACGCGGCCCGACGGGCCTGAGACGACCACGCTCGTCCCGGTGGGTTGCCGGGACGAGCGTGAGGTCGGAACCGGGCCGTGAGGTCAGAACCGGACAGGGCCGAGGTCGGGGTATTTCGGGGTGATGCCGTCGCCGGAGGATACTCCGCGCAGCCGCCGGCCCACCCAGGGGACGAGGAACTCGCGCATCCACGCGCGGTCCGCGGCGCGTTCCTGGGCCCGTGTGAGGACGGGTGCCTCGTCGAACTCCACCGGTCCGAGACCGTGTGCGACGCCCAGCAGATCGAGCACGCGGATCGCCATGTTGTGGTGGCCGGCCGCGGACATATGCAGCCGGTCGAAGTCCCACATGCGCAGATCGCGGTACTCGTCGAACCGCCAGAAGTCGACGATGGTCGCCCCGTGTCGATCGGCGATCGTCCGGACGAGTTCGTTGTACACGGCCCAGCGGCCGCGCAGCATCCCGAAGACCGGCGCCCAGCTGCCGTCGTAGGCCGTCCACATCAGGATGCGGGCGCCGGTCGCGGCGAGCTTGCCGATCGCCTCGTCGTATTCCGCCGCAAGCGTGTCGAGGTCGAGCTTCGGACGCATGAGGTCGTTGCCGCCGGCATAGATCGTCACGAGATCGGGACGCATCGCCACGGCGGTCTCGAGCTGCTCGTCGATGATCGGTCGCAGCAACCGGCCCCGGATGGCGAGGTTCGCGTACGCGAAGCTCTCCGAGTGCCGCGCCAGCTCACCGGCGACGAGATCGGCCCAACCGCGCAGCCCGTTGGCACGCGCCGGATCCGGGTCGCCGACTCCCTCGGTGAACGAATCACCGAGGGCCACGTATCTTTCGAAACCCACTTCGACCTCTCGACTCACACGTCGGTACTGAACCGGATACCGCCGTCGGGGATCTTCACTCCCGGCCACACCCGGGCACCGCGCAGCAGCTCGCATCGCGCACCGATATCGGCGCCGTCACCGATCACACCGTCGCGGATCAAGGCCCGCGGACCGACCCGTACACCGAAACCGATGATGCTCCGTTCGACCACCGCACCGGCCTCGACCCGCGCACCGTCGAAGATCACCGCGCCGTCCAGGCGGGCACCCGCACCGATCTCGGCGCCGCGGCCGACGACCGTGCCCCCGATGAGCAGGGCGCCCGGGGCCACGGAGGCACCCGGATGCACGAGCGACTCGCCGCGCTGCGGCGGGAGCGCCGGGGACGGAGCGATACCGCGGACCAGATCGGCCGAGCCGCGGACGAAATCCTCCGGGGTGCCCATGTCGCGCCAATAGGCCGCGTCGACGTGCCCGAACACCTTCTTGCCCTCGGTCAGCAGCGCCGGGAACACCTCGCGCTCCACCGACACCGGACGGCCTTCGGGGATCTGCTCGATGATCTCGCGGCGGAAGACGTAGCAACCGGCGTTGATCTGATCGGTCGGCGGATCCTGAGTCTTCTCGAGGAAGGCGGTCACCCGGCCGTCCTCGTCGGTCGGCACACAGCCGAAGGCACGCGGATCGCTCACCCGCACCAGGTGCAGGGTCACGTCCGCCTCGGTCCGCACGTGGGTGTCGAGCACCGCACCGAGATCGGTGCCACCGAGCACGTCGCCGTTGAAGACCATCACGTTGTCGGCGCGCAGCCTCGGCAGCACGTTGCGGATACCGCCGCCGGTGCCGAGCGGCTCGGTCTCGGTGACGTACTCGATCTCGAGACCGAAGTCGGAACCGTCGGCGAAGTGCTGCTCGAAGACCTCGGCCTTGAACGAGGTGCCGAGGACGACGTGTTTGATGCCTGCCTCACGGATCCGTGCGAGCAGATGGGTGAGGAAAGGCACCCCCGCGGTGGGCAGCATCGGCTTGGGTGCCGACAGCGTCAACGGGCGTAGCCGCGTGCCCTGTCCGCCGACCAGAATCACCGCATCGGTGTGCGGTGCCGACTCACTCGTCATCGTCTCCCCTGTTCACTGTCGTGCCGACCCGAATGTTCCGGTCGGTCCTCCCGTTCCGACGCTCCCGCACGGCCGCTGCGACCGCCACTCGCGATCGCACCGCGAGCCCGGCCCGCAGAGCCCACCGCAGCGGTGCCTGCCACCCGTGGGGGTGACGGTCCGCCTGGAAGCGGTAGGCACTCTCATGATGTGCCGGAAGCATCAGTTCGGGATGCCGTCCGGCCGCGTGGCCCTTGGCGTGCGTGACCACCGCGGACGGCACGTACACGTTGAGCCAGCCCGCTCGTCCGAGCCGGTCGCCCAGGTCCACGTCCTCCATGTACATGAAGTACCGCGAATCGAAGCCGTCGATCGAATCGAAGGCCGCTCGCCGTAGCAGCAGGCACGATCCGGACAGCCAGCCCACGGGGCGTTCGCTGATCTCCTCGTTCTCCTGCCGGTAGCGACGCGTCCACGGATTGGCCGGCCAGACGGTGCCGAGCAGCGCGTGACCGGCACCGGAGGCGAGGGTGGGGACGGTGCGTGCCGAGGGGTAGACGCTTCCGTCGGGTTCGTGGATCAGCGGCCCGAGCGAGCCGGCTCGCGGCCAGCGACGCGCCGCCTCGAGCAGTTCGTCGATCGAACCGGGGTGCCACCGGACGTCCGGGTTCGCGACGATCACGAACTCCGCGGACGGGTCGATCTCGGCGACCGCGCGATTGATCGCCCCGCCGTATCCGATGTTTCCCCCGGTCCGGAGCAGTCGCACGTTCTGGTGTGCCGCGTCGGCGGCCTCGGGAGCACCGTCGATCGAACCGTTGTCGGCCAGGATCACCTGCGTCGGCAGAACGGTCGCGGAGGTGAGCGAGGTGAGAAAGTTCTCGAGGTGCTCACCGGGCGAATAGGTCACCGTCACCACGGCCAGCGTCGAATCCACGCCGGTCACCTTAGCGACCTCGACGGTGTGCGACACCTCACGGGCCGTTTCCTCCCACGTCATCGCGCGGGCGGCACGGTTCCGCTACCGGCGATCGCCTCGTGCAGTGCCTCCCGCCACGGACGGAAGCGCGTCAGGCCGGCACCGATCCAGGCACTGTCGTCGAGCACCGAATAGGCCGGCCGCGGCGCGGGGCGGACGAACTCGTCGCTGCCACAGGGTTGCACCCGCTCCGGGTCGGCGCCGATCTCCTCGAAGACCGCCCGGGCGAGGTCGAACCACGTCGCTTCTCCGGCGTTCGTGGCATGCAGAATCCCACCGGGGATCCGGTCACCGTGCTCGGCGAGTTCGATCAGTCCGTCGGCCAGGTCGCGCGCGTAGGTGGGGCAACCGCGTTGGTCGTCGACGACGCGCAGGGTCTCCCGCTCGCCCTCGAGCCGCCGCATGGTCGCGACGAAGTCGTTGCCGTCGCCGGTGTACACCCAGGCGGTGCGCACGACGTGCGCGGTGGGAAGCACCTCCAGCACCGCCCGTTCACCGGCGAGTTTGGTGCGGCCGTACGCCGTGCGCGGGCCGGTCGGCGCGTCCACGCAGTAGGGCTCGGTCGCGTCGCCGGCGAAGACGTAGTCGGTGGAGACATGGACGAGACGGGCACCTTTGTCGGCACAGACGGCGGCCAACACGCCCGGGCCCGTGCCGTTCACCACAGCGGCCCGGTCCTCGTCGGTCTCGGCCGCGTCGACGGCGGTGTACGCGGCGGCGTTGATCACCACGGATCCCGGTTCGACCGCGGCGGCCACGGCCTGTGGATCGGTGATGTCCACCTCGGACGATCCGACACCGCGGATCGGTATCCCCGCCGCGGTGCCGCGGTTCACGAGATGACGGCCGAGCTGGCCACGGGCTCCGGTGACGAGAACGCTACGCACTCGGAGAAGTCTGGCACGCCGGAGTGGTGCGCGCCGGGCGAGCGTCCCCACCAGTAGCCTTCAACCGAAAGCTACATCCACAGACCCCGTACCACCCACAGGAGGAGTACCAGGTGCCGCCAGAGCCGCGTCGCCGCACCGGCCGACGTCCCGCCCCCACGGGACGTCGCACCCGCGCGGGCGATCCGACAGCTGCCGACGGCAGGTACGGGTCGGATCCCGGTCCCCGGCAGTCCCGGCGTTCCGCGCGTCGCGAGCCGCCCTCACGCAGCCCCGGAGCACCGGCGGAGGCACGGGTGTACAGCGGAAGGCCGTGGCAGATCGCCGTCGCGATCGCGGCGTGCCTCGTGCTGGTCGTCACCGGTGCGGCGTGGCGCAGCGTCGACGCGCTGCAGTCGTCGCTGGCCTCGGTCCGCGGCCTGGCCCTCGGCGACGGCGAGGACGGCGCCGTCGACATCCTGCTGGTGGGCACGGACAGCCGCACCGACGCGCACGGCAATCCTCTCTCCCAGCGCGAGCTCGACGCGTTGCGCGCCGGCGAAGAAGTAGCGAACAACACCGACACGATCATCCTGATCCGCGTGCCGAACGACGGCCGGTCGGCCACTGCGATGTCGATCCCCCGCGACACCTACGTCGAGGTGCCCGAGATCGGGATGTCGAAGATCAACGCGGCCTACGGCGCCACGAAGGCGAACCGGCGCGCCGAGCTCGTCGAAGCGGACGCCGACGCGACCGAGGCCGAACTCGAGAAGGAATCGACCCAGGCAGGCCGGGAGGCGCTCATCGAGTCGGTCGCCGACCTGACGGGTGTGACGGTGGACCACTACGCCGAGGTCGGACTCCTCGGCTTCGTGCTGCTCACCGACGCCGTCGGCGGTGTCGAGGTGTGCCTGAACGCACCGGTCGACGAGCCGCTGTCGGGTGCCCGTTTCGATGCCGGTGAGCAGACCCTGCAGGGTTCGGACGCACTGAGCTTCGTCCGCCAGCGTCACGACCTGCCGCGCGGCGATCTCGACCGGATCGTGCGGCAGCAGGTGTTCATGGCGTCGCTGGCACAGAAGGTGCTCAGCGCCAAGACGTTGTCCAACCCGTCGAAGGTGAGTCAGCTGACCGCCGCAGTGCAGCGCTCGGTGGTGCTCGACTCCGATTGGGACATCATGGCGCTCGCGACGCAGTTGCAGGGCCTCGCCGGTGGCGACGTGACCTTCTCGACGATCCCGGTGCAGGACATCAACGCGATGACCGACTACGGCGAGTCGGTCGTGCAGGTCGATCCGGACGAGGTGCGCTCCTTCGTCGCCGAGTTGATCGGCCGCGAACCGGACGGCAGCGAGACCACCTCGACCCCGGTGCCCGCTCCCGACATCGACGCGTCGACCGTTACGGTCGACGTCGCGAACGCCGGATCCGTGTCCGGCCTGGCCTCCCAGGTCTCCACGGCTCTGTCCGAGGAGGGCTACGTCGAGGGCGAGGTGGGCAACTACACCGGTTCCGGTGTGGGCACGTCGACGGTCTTCGGTGCCGACGAGGACTCCGACGAGACCCGCGCGGTGGCCGCGGCGCTCGGTGGTCTCGCCACCGAGTCCGATCCCTCGCTCCCGGCCGGCACCGTGCGGGTCGTGCTCGCCGGCGACTACACCGGCCCCGGCTCGTCGTCGTACTCCGGTTCGTCCACCGCCGCATCCGCCTCCGACATCGGCGTGAGCCCGGCCGGTGGCACCGCCACCCCGGCTCCCGCCGCACCGCCCATCGATGCGGGCTCCGACGGCCCGCGCTGCGTGAACTGACACCTGTGTGAACCGACAGTCGCGCGAACAGAATCCGAGAAGAAGGACATCGTGACCACCCTGACCGACGCACTGCTCGACCCGATCCTCGCCGAAGATCCGGCGGGTCCGCGGATCACCTGGTACGACGACGCGACCGGCGCGCGGATCGAACTGTCGGCGCTCACCCTCGCCAACTGGGCTGCCAAGACGGCCAATATGATTCGCGACCAGTTCGGAGTCCTTCCGGGAGGTCGGGTGGCGGTGCTGCTTCCCGCCCACTGGCAGAGCGCCGCGGTCCTGCTGGGCGTGTGGTGGGCAGGGGCCGAGGTCGTCCTCGACGCCGACCCGGATGCCGATCTCGCTCTCGTCACCCCCGACCGGTTGGACGAGGTCGACACGGTTGCCGAGGTCGCGGCGTTGTCGCTCGACGCCTTCGGTGCCCCCGTGCGCGACCTGCCGCCAGGGATCACGGACTATGCGACGGACGTGCGGATGCACGGCGACCAGTTCCGATCCTCCGGTGCGGGCGACGCGGTGCTCGCCGGACGTTCGCAGTCGGACGTGCTCGCTGCCGCCACGGAGTCGGCGTCGGCGGCGGGTATCGGCAGCGGCGACCGCGTGTTGTCGTCCCGGTCCTGGTCGCAGCCCGACGCTCTCGTCGCCGGACTGCTCGCGGTGCTCGCGGCCCGGGCGTCGCTGGTACAGGTGAGCAATCCCGACCCGGAGGCCACCGAACGCCGCGTCGCGAGCGAGAAGATCACGGTTCGTCTGGACGGGTGATCCCGCGCTCCGCGCGGTAGCCGCCATCGGCGAGTCCCGCCTCGATCTCGAACCTGTTGCGGGACCCCGGGTTGCGGAGTTCCTCCCACAGATAACGCACCGCGAAGCCGATGCCGTAACGGGCCCACTGGTCCGCGTGCACGGATTCGTGGCGCAGCAGCGCCCGCGTCGGTGGCCTACGGGTGAGGAAGACACCGCCGACGGTGGTGCCGCCGCGCGCGAAGCCACCGCGCATACCGCTGCAGACGAACAAGCCGAACTCGTCGTCGAAGGACACCGAGCCGCCCCAGGCCCTGCCCCACACCGTCGCGAGCGCGGTGACGAACCGCACCGACGGGACCCCGCGCGACACCCGTATCGCCCTGGCACGCTTCCGGCCCCGTCCCGACACGGCTCGAGCCTACGCCGACTCGATCGGTCCGATCCTCTGCCGACTTCGTCGGCCTGATTCTCTGCCGACTTCGTCGGCCTAGTTCTCGGCCGGTCGTCTCGAACCGCCGATTCGACGACGAACGCCCCCGAGCCGCGGAAGGACTCGGGCGCGTTCCGGTCGACCGGGAGTACCGTCGGGCGGAGGACCGACCGTCACCCCGCCATCGCCGCGACCGGCGACACCCGGCTCGCGCGCTGGGCGGGGACGAGCGAGGCGACGACGCCCGCCACACCGCCCACCAGGACGATCGCCGCGAGCTGCCACCACGGCACCGAACCTGGTGCGATGTGGCCCGGGCCGATCACCGAGGCCGTGCCGGCCGCCCCGAGCAGCAGGCCGAGCACCACGCCGAGCAGCGACGCCACGCCGGCTATGATCGACGCCTCCCGCACCAGCAGACTCCGCACACCGGCCCGCGAGAGACCCACCGAGCGCAGCATCGCGGTCTCCCGACGCCGCTCGAGCACCGACAACGCCATCGTGTTGCCCACGCCGATCAGGGCGATCACCACGGCCACGGACAGCAGCCCCCCGACGATCAGCAGCATCGTGTCGAGGATCTTCTCGAGCATCTGCCGCATCTGCACCGCACCGACCACCTCGCTGCCCGGAACCTCGGCCGCGGCGATCCGCGACAGGTCGTCGGAGACGGCGACGAGGTCCTCGTCCGACAGTCCCCGATCGAGTTTCAGCCACACGGTATCCGCCGTGACGGGACCGGCGACGGCGGTCAGGTCGCTCCACTCGATCATGTCGGGCATCCCCGGCTCGGTCGTGGCGACGGTCAGCTCGCGGGTGCCCACCGGGCCGCCGACGGTGACGACGGCTCCGTCGTCCACGCCCACCGACCTCGCCAGAGAGCGTTCGAGCACGATCGTCCCGGCCTCGGGCAGGCGCACGTCGGTCCGGACGGTCGAGGCCATCGCCGCGGGATCGACGCCGAGGACCGACGCCTCCGTGCCACCGATCGTGAGGTCGACGGTCGCGAGCTCGGCGCCGCTGCTCACCCGCTCGACCGCCGTCAGCCGCTCGGTCACCTCCGGGGCGAGCCCGTCGCGTTCGGGCGCGGTCACGGCCATGTCGACGGGGAACTGCTCGTCGATCACGTCCGGCGCCCCGGCCTCGAGCGTGCCGATCCCCACGACGAGGGTCGAGGTCAACGTCACCCCGATGAACAGCGCGGTGGCCGTCGACGCGGTGCGGCGCGGATTGCGCCGCGCGTTGCCGGCAGCGAGCACCGCGAGCGGACCACCGGTACGGGCGAGCACGTCCCCCACCGCACCGACCGCGGCGGGCACGAGACGGCGGGAGGCGAGCACCACACCGACGAACAGCAGCAGCCCCCCGGGGCACGCGACGAGCACGTTCGCCATGACCACCCCGAGAGCGAGCAGTGCCGTGCCCCCGACGATCGCCAGCGCGGCACAGATGCGGCGCACCCACGAATCGCGCACCGGTTCGGGGCGGGTCTCGAGGGGCTGCAGGGCCGCGAGCGCCCGCACGCGGGTCGCCGCCCGCGCGGCACCGTTCGCGGCGACCACCGTCATGCCCGTTCCCACGATCAGACCCGCGATCACCGTGGTGGCCGTCACCGAGACCGACGTGAGCGGGATCGGGGCGTCCACGGCCCGCGCCGCGGACACCACGGCCGCGGCGAGTCCGGACCCGCCGAGCACGCCGAGGACGGCCGCGACGAGGCCGACGACGAACGCCTCACCGCGGACACTGCGGCGGACCTGGGTGGACGTCACGCCCACGCAGCGCATCAGGGCCAGTTCGCGGGTGCGCGCGGCGAGCAGGACGGAGAAGGTGTTGGCGATGACCAGGCCGGCCACGACCACCGAGATCGCCGCGAAGCACAACAGGACGTTGCGCAGCAGGGCGACGTCCCCGACGTAGTGGTCGGCGACCGCCGTGGCGCGATCGGCACCCGGCACGACGTCGACGCCCGACACCGGCGCGAGTGCCGCTCGCACGGCGTCGGCGTCACCGACTGCACGGACCTCCCAGTCCGTCGTGTCCCCGGACCACGACCGCACCTGCGCGGCGTCGCCGAAGACCGATCCCGGGCTCAGGGCGAGCGGTGATCCGTCGAGATCGACGACACCGACGACCTCCACGGTGGTCGGGGGGACAGAACCCGTCGGGCCGGCGACGGTGATCTCGTCACCGATCGCCCGGCCGGACGACGAGCCGACGGCGACCTCACCCGGGTTCGACGGCCAGCGTCCGTCCCCGAGCTGCTGCCACCGCAGGGCGCCCTCGGGTGCGATGCTCGTCGCGGTGCCGTTCGAGGACGACCCGTCGGCTCCGATCAGCCGGACGGGACCGCTGACGTCGAGCGCCGCCGCCTCGACGCCCGGTGTCGTGGCGACCAGCGCGAGCACCTCGTCGGGTGCGACGGTGGAGTCGGCGGGAAGAGCGACTGCCGCGACCCCCTCATACCGGGCCGCCATGGATTTCGAGACCGACGCACTCACCGTGTCGCCGAGCACGAGGGTGGTGACGACGAACGCGACCGCGACGAAGACCGCCAGCACGGAGGCGACGTACCGCCCCCGATGGGCGCGGGCCTGGGCCAGGACGAGATGCCTCATCGGACCGGCACCACCGTTCGGGAGGTGCGCAGGTCGCGCATCGCATCGATCACCGAATCCGCTGTGGGTTGCGCGATCTCACCGGCGAGCCGGCCGTCGGCGAGCAGCACCACCCGATCGGAGTAGGAGGCCGCGACCGGATCGTGCGTCACCATCACCACGGTCTGACCGGTCTCCCGCACGCTCGACCGGAGCATCGAGAGCACCTCCCCGCCGGACTGCGAGTCGAGGTTTCCGGTGGGTTCGTCGGCGAAGATCACGTCGGGCTGCGGCAGGAGCGCCCGCGCGACGGCGACGCGTTGCTGCTGACCGCCGGACATCTCGTGGGGAAGGTGGTCGAGCCGGTCGGTCAGACCGAGCCGGCCGGTCACCTCGTCGAACCACTCGGGCGTCGGGCGCGAGCCGGCCAGCCGCATCGGCAGCAGGATGTTGTCGCGGGCGGTGAGCACGGGCAGCAGATTGAACGCTTGGAAGACGAATCCGATGCGGTCGCGGCGCAGTTCGGTGAGCACCGCATCGGGGGCGGTGCTGATCTCGACGTCGGCGCGGCGGCCGTCGCCGTGGAGAATCACGCGCCCGGAATCGACACCGTCGAGACCGGCGAGGGTGTGCATGAGCGTCGACTTGCCGGATCCGGACGGTCCCATGATCGCGGTGAAGCGTCCCCGCGCGAAGGCGACGGACACCCCGTCGAGGGCACGCACCTCGGCGTCGCCGCGCCCGTAGATGCGGGCGACCCCCTGAGCCGAACATGCGGGTACGAAAGAGCTGATCGAAGTCATGCTTCGACGCTAGAAACGATGCGGCGCACGCACATCGACCCGCGAGTCGATCTTCGTCGCCCCGGTGTCCTACCCGGGGAGGACCGGTCGTCTCCGGGATGGCACCACGGTCCTACTCCCCCGAGCCGAGCAGATCGTCGGGATGCACGAGACCGGCTCGGAAGGCGAACAGCACCGCCTGCACGCGGTCGCGCGATCCCGTCTTCGCCAGCACCCGGCCCACGTGGGTCTTGACGGTCGTCTCGGAGAGCACGAACCGCTCGGCGATCTCCCCGTTGGTCAGGCCGTGTGCCATCGCGACGAGCACCTCGAGTTCGCGCGGAGTCAGATCCTCGGGCACCGCGACCGGCACCGCGCGCCGCTCCGCACCGTCGAGCAACGGCGAGACGTGGTGCAGCAGTGAGCGGGTGGCGCGCGGGGCCATCACGGCGTCACCGCGGTGCACCGTCCGTACCGCGGCCAGCAGGTCCTCGGGCGGCGCGTCCTTGAGCAGGAAGCCGCTCGCACCGGCGGCGATCGCCTGGACGATGTAGTCGTCGTTGTCGAAGGTTGTGAGCACCACGACCTTCGGCGCGTCGGCCGAGCGCAGCAACGACCGCGTCGCCGAGATCCCGTCGACCCGCGGCATCTGCACGTCCATCAGCACGACGTCCGCGCGGACCCGTTCGAGTTCGGCGACGGCGGCCTCGCCGTCGGACGCCTCGACGACGACCTCGATGTCCGGCTGCGATTCGAGCACCATGCGGAAACCGGCGCGCACGAGTTGCTGGTCGTCGACGAGCCCGATACGGATGGTCGTGTCGGATCGGGTGTCGCGGGCGGGTTCGGTCACGGACGCCACCCTAGGGGGAGACCGCCGGTGCGGGCAGTTCGGCACGGACCCGGTAGCCGCCACCGTCCCTCGGACCGGCCGCCGCGCGACCGCCGTGCAGCCGGGCCCGCTCCTCGATACCGGTCAGCCCCTGCCCACCCGGGCGGGCCTCGACGAGCGCCGCCGCTCCCCTGCCGTCGTCGACGATCTCGACGACGAGCGTGTCGGGCCGCCAGTCGAGACGGACGTGGGTGCGGGCGCGGGGACCCGCGTGCTTGAGGACATTGGTGAGCGATTCCTGCACGATCCGGTAAACCGACAGCCCCAGTCCCTCGGGCACCTCGCGGCTCTGCCCGTCGACCGAGAACTCGACCTCGAGCCCGCTCGTGCGCATCTGCTCGACGAGCGCCGGCACGTCGCCGACGCCTGGTGTGGTGGTGAACTCGCGCGGCGTGTCCTCACGGAGCACCGACAGCAACCCGCGCATGTCGGTCAACGCGCGACGCCCGGTCTCGGCGATGGTGGTCAACGCCCCTGCGGCCGCCTCCGGGTTCGTCGCGGCGGCGTAGCGACCACCGTCGGCCTGCGCGATGATCGCCGTGAGCGAGTGCGCGACGATGTCGTGCATCTCCCGGGCGATGCGGGTGCGCTCCTGGGTGGCGGCCAGTTCGGCCTCCTTGAGGCGTTCGAGTTCGAGCAACCGGTTGCGCTCGGTGAGCGAATCCATCTCGCGCAAACGCAACCCGCGGACCCGGCCGAACGCCCACACACCAGCGAGCAAGACCGCGACGAAGGTGGCCGTCACGAACGCTTCGAGCGCGGTGCGGCCGTCGTAGCCGAAATAGAGCACTCCGGCGAGTGCGCCCCCAACCACCGCGACGGGCAGCGCGGTGTTGGCGGCCCACCGCGGAGCGTAGGCGGCGAGCGCGTACACCGCGATCGGTACCGCGATCGCCGCGATCGGCAGGACCTCCGGCAGGACGAGCAGGTGCGCGTAGGCGGCGAGCGCGACGAGCGAACCCGCCACCACCGGGCGGGTCCTGCGCCAGTCCAGCGGCAGCGTGAGCGCGAGGGTGACGAACAGACCCGCCACCGATCGCGCGTCCGCCACGTGCAGGGCGACCCCGAACAGGGCGAGCACCGCGGCCAACGCCCCGTCGATCACTCCGGTGTGCCCGCGGGCCCACCGGTTCCAGCGTTCGAGCAGCGGGGTCGTCTGCACGGCGACGCTCCGTCAGCCGAGCAGCTTCTGCCGCAGCGCCTCGTCCTTCTCGAGCACCATCTGCTCGAGACCCGCCTGGAACTTCTCCATCTGCTCGCGCAGCGCCGGATCGGAGGCACCGAGGATGCGCGCGGCGAGCAGACCCGCGTTGCGGGCGCCGCCGATCGAGACGGTGGCGACGGGGACACCGGCGGGCATCTGCACGATCGACAGGAGCGAGTCCATACCGTCGAGGTACTTCAGCGGCACCGGAACGCCGATCACCGGCAGCGGGGTCGCCGAGGCGACCATGCCGGGTAGGTGGGCGGCGCCGCCGGCGCCCGCGATGATGACCTTGATCCCGCGGCCGGCGGCGTCCTTGGCGTAGTCGAGCATCCGCTGCGGCGTGCGGTGCGCCGAGACGACACCCACCTCGAAGCGGATCCCGAACTCGACCAGCGCCTCGGCCGCGGCCTGCATGGTCGGCCAGTCCGAGTCGCTGCCCATGATCAGGCCGACCTGTGCACCCTGTGCCACGTCACTCACCGATTTCTCCCGTGTGTTCGTTCCAACCGTCGGTCCACACCGCGTGCGAGAGCCAGTGCGCCGCGCGTTCCGCGCGTTCGCGCACGGCGGCGACGTACTCGGGATCGTCGATCGACCCGGACGGCGCGCCGAGCACGTTGACGTGGCCGATCTTGCGGTCCTTGCGCTCACCCTTGCCGTAGAGGTGCACGTGCACGTCGGGCATCCGGGCGAACAGGTGGTGCAGTCGCTCGTCCATGCTCATCGCCGGCGCCTCGGGCGCGCCGAGCACGTTCGCCATCACCGTCACCGGCGCGATCGGGCTCGTGTCGCCGAGCGGGTAGTCGAGCACGGCGCGCAGGTGCTGTTCGAACTGGCCGGTGCGGGCACCGTCCATGCCCCAGTGACCGGAGTTGTGCGGACGCATCGCCAGTTCGTTGACGATCAGCTCACCGGAGCGCGTCTCGAACAGCTCGACCGCCATGACACCGACGACGCCGAGCTCACCGGCGATGCGCAGCGCGAGCTGCTCGGCGGCGGTGGCGACGTCCTCGGGCAGGTTCGGGGCGGGTGCGATGACGACGGCGCACTGGCCGTCGCGCTGGACGGTCTCGACGACCGGCCACGACGCGCCCTGGCCGAACGGGGACCGCGCGACCATCGCCGACAGCTCGCGCGTCCACTCGACCTTCTCCTCGGCGAGGAGCGGGACACCGGCAGCCAGCTGGTCGGCGACGACCCGCTCGAGTTCGGCGTGGTCGTCGAGAATCCACACGCCACGGCCGTCGTAGCCACCGCGTGCGGCCTTGAGCACGTACGGATCGCCGAGCGCGTCGAGGGCGGCGCGGGCATCCTCGACGGAGGTGATCTCCGCGAACTTCGGCATCGGTGCGCCGAGCTCACCGAGCCGCTTGCGCATCGCGATCTTGTCCTGGGCGTAGATCAGGGCCTGCGGGGGCGGCAGCACCGCGACGCCTTCGCGCTGCAGGACCTCGAGATGTTCGGTCGGGACACCCTCGTGATCGAAGGTCAGCGCGTGCGCGCCGGTCGCGGCGCGGCGGAGGGCGTCGAGGTCGTCATGGCTGCCGAGCACCACATTCGGGCTGACCTGCGCGGCGGGTTCGTCGGCGCTCCCGGCGAGGACGCGGAGCGTCTGGCCGAGCGCGATCGCCGCCTGATGGGTCATCCGCGCGAGCTGTCCACCACCGATCATCGTGACGACCGGCATGCCCGTCGTCAGGGTGCGGGGCGTATCGGATCTGGGGGACGATTCAGGTCTGCCTGTCACGGCTGTCCATGGTGTCACAGCATGTCGTGACGTCGTTCCGCTGCTCCCCCGCCGAGCGTCGAGGGACCTTCCACCGGCCCGCCCAGCGGTGTGGGAATGCCGACATGTGCGGTCGGGTTTCGGAAATTCACCTCTTCGTTTCGTACACTTCTCCAAGTGACAATCGTCGATGAAGCGTTGAGCAGAGTTCCCCAGCCTTTCCGGGGGCTGTTGCTCCGGCATCGCGAATTGATCAAATTCGCCATCGTCGGCGGCACCACCTTCGTGATCGACTCGGCGATCTTCTACACGCTCAAGCTCACAGTTCTGTCCGAGAAGCCGGTGACCGCCAAGATCATCGCCGGTGTCGTCGCGGTGATCTGCTCGTACATCCTCAACCGCGAATGGTCTTTCCGTAATCGCGGCGGTCGCGAGCGCGCCCACGAGGCGTTCCTGTTCTTCTTCGTCAGCGGTATCGGCGTCGTGCTCTCGTTCATCCCGCTATGGATCTCGAGTTACGTCTTCGACCTGCGCGTACCCGAGGTGAGCCTCGCGACGGAGAACATCGCCGACTTCGTCAGCGCGTACATCATCGGCAACCTGCTGCAGATGATCTTCCGCTTCTACTGCTTCAAGAAGTTCGTCTTTCCGGAGGAGATGGTCCCGGACGCTCCCCTGGGCGAGCCCAGCGAGCAGCTCGACCGCTCCTGACGGGAAGAAGGTCTAGCGGGGTTCGCGCGTGCCGGTCGGCGTACAGGTGTCCCGATCGCGGGGCGCGCCGAGGAACAGCGCAAACAGTGCCGGCCGGCGTCGCTGCAGTTCGAGTCGACCGCCGTCGGCCTCCGCGAGGGCACGTGCGAGCGCCAGTCCCACCCCGGTCGACCCGCCCCCGGAGAAGCCGCGGTCGAAGACGTACGGCGCGACCTCGTCGCTGACACCCTCTCCCTCGTCGGCCACCTCGACACACACCGTGACGTCGCCGCGGGTCGCGACCTGCCGCACCGAGACCGTGCACGTGCCTCCTCCGTGCACGAGCGCGTTGTCGACCAGCACCGCCACCGCCTCACGCAACCGCGAACCGGTCACCGCCGCCCGCAACGACGGATCGCCGCGCAACACCAGCTCCCGTCCCGCCTCCTCGTAGGGACCGCGCCAGTCGGCGACGACACCGGTGAGTTCGCCGACCACCGAGACGTCGGTGCGCTGGTCGGCACTGCTGTCGCGGGACTGGCGCACGAGACCGTCGATCGCGGTGGTCAGCCGGTCCACCTGTGCCATGGCCGCCTCGGCCTCCTCCACCACGGCAGGATCCTCGTGGGTGGACAACTCGTCGAGCCGCAGCCGGATCGCGGTCATCCGGGAGCGGAGCTGATGCGAGACGTCGCCGACGAGCGCGTGCTCGCGCTGCAGGCGGTGCGAAATCTCGACGGCGGCCGAATCCAGCACGTCGGAGACGCGATCGAGTTCGGGGATACCGTGCCGCCGGACCACCGGGCGGAAGTCGCCCTCGGCGAGACGGGCCGCCCGGTTCGCCACGTCGCGCAGCGGGTCGGCGAGTCTTCGGGCGGTCGCCACCGCGACCAGCGCCCCGGCCGCGACGGACAGCAGCACCAGCAGGCTCACCGCGGCGAGCACCTGCTGCTGCAGAGTTCGCATGCTCTCCGAGGGCACCTCGATGAGCAGCGAGCCGGACGTCCCCATCGACAACGACTCGACGATCGACGCCCCGAGCACCGGCGTGCCGATGTCCAGCCGCGCCGCGACGTTCTCGGGTGTCGGGTAGACCACGACAGCCCGCCCGTCGGTGGGGACGAGCAGACGCAGGGAACTCGTGTCGAGACCACCGACGACGAATCCGTCGGTGCCCTCCTGGGCGATGATCTCGTCGGCCATGCGTTCGAGCCGGTTCTGCAGGTCGCGGCGGGCGGTGTCCTCGACGAACAGGAACGCCGTGTAGGCCAGCGGAATGCCGAGCAACAGCGCGACGAGCAGCACGGTCGCCAGGACGGCGTTGAGGATGCGGCTGCGCACGCCGGAGACGCTAGTCGGTGTTCAGCCGGAAACCGACACCGCGCACCGTGGCGATGCGACGTTCCCCGGCCGGCCCCTCGTCGCCGATCTTGCGGCGCAACCACGACATGTGCATGTCGAGCGTCTTCGAACCGCGCAGGTCGGCGTCGCCCCACACCTCCTCGAGGATCGCGTCGCGGGAGACGACCTGCCCCGCGTGCTCGAGCAGCACACGCAGGAGCTCGTACTCCTTGTTGGCGAGCGTCACCTCGGAGCCGTCCACGAGGACACGGCGCGCGGCACGTTCGAGCCGGATCCCGGCGACGTCCACGATGTCGTCGTTCTCCGGGCCGCCGCGCCGGCGCAACAGCGCGCGCACACGCGCCATGAGCTCAGCGAGACGGAACGGTTTGCCGACGTAGTCGTCGGCGCCGGCATCGAGACCGACGACGAAGTCGACCTCGTCGGTGCGGGCGGTGAGCATGAGCACGGCCAGATCGGAGCGGCTCGCCCGGATCTGGCGACACACTTCGAGTCCGTCCATCCCAGGTAGACCGAGGTCGAGGATGAGCAGTTCGAACCTGCCCGACAGTGCCTGTTCGAGCGCGGCCGGACCGTTGTCCTCGACGGTCACGTCGTACCCTTCGCGTCCCAGCGCGCGGGACAGCGGTGCAGCGATTGCGTCGTCGTCTTCGGCGAGTAGAACGGCAGTCACCACGCCAGCGTACGGATCGCGGTTCGCTTTGTCGGGATTACCGGCGGGTCGTGTCGGCGCACCTGCGACTCGCGTCGGCGCACCTACGACTCGCGTCGGCGCACCTGCGACTCGCGGTCACCACCCCTTGCGGTGCTCATGCCCGTGCTCGTCGCGCCGGTAGCGGGTGGTGTGACGGTCACCGGGGCGCTGGTTCTGCGCGTCGAAGGCCTGCCGGTAGAGCAGGGCGTGCACCTGCTGGACGTCAGGGATGTCGTCGAACTCGATGGGATCGTCGGCGGCGGACACCACGACGAGCGTGCCGGTCCGGAGCATCCGGTCGACGAGGCCGTGCCGGAACTGGACGTTGCTGATCCGGCCCATCGGGATGTCGATACCCGTGTGGGTGAGGACACCGGTGCGGACGAGGACGCGCCGGTCGGTGACGATGAAGTGCGTGGTGAGCCACCCGACGAAGGGAGGGACGCACCGCCAGCCGACGAGGCCGATCCACGCCGCGGCCACGGCGAGGCCACACCAGGTCGCGGCGGCACCGTCGAGCCGCGCCTGGACGAGTCCCACCAGGAAACCGGCGGCCATCGTCGACACGAGGAAGGTGGCCGTCGGCAGTACGAGAGACTTCCAGTGCGGATGCCGGTGCAGCAGCAACTCTTCCTCGGGTGCGAGGGCGTCCTCCGGGTATCCCATACCGCCCACGATGGCATATGTCGGTCTTGTACCGATGCGAGCAGTCGCAGGGTGCTCAGACCGGTCGCAGATGTGTGATGTCGCCCGCAGCGACCGCCACGGACTCTTCCCCGCCGTCGGGGCGGATCACGATCCGTCCCTGGTCGTCGACGTCGGTCGCGACGCCGTGCAGTTCGGTGTCGCCGGGCAGGATCGCACGGACGCGCTGCCCGACCGTGCCGCATCGTTCGCGGTAGGCCGCG
Source organism: Rhodococcus sp. 852002-51564_SCH6189132-a (assembly GCF_001665495.1). Lineage (NCBI taxonomy): Bacteria > Bacillati > Actinomycetota > Actinomycetes > Mycobacteriales > Nocardiaceae > Rhodococcus > Rhodococcus sp. 852002-51564_SCH6189132-a. Next base: position 57,191 of record NZ_LZMJ01000086.1, on the reverse strand, counting down.
GCGAGTTCGGTGGTGTCCCATCCCGCCCGGGCCCACGCCCGGATCCGCTCGCCGAAGCCGGCGAGCAGCGCCTGCGCGAGCGGCGTGCGATCGAGTTCGGTGGCGTCCTCGAGCAGCAGCGAGGTGGCGGTGGGGACGGGCAGTTCGTCGCGTCCGAGGGTGGCGTTGATGCCGATGCCAGCGACGACCGTGGGCACCGGCGAGGTGGCCGCGACCTCCACGAGGATCCCGGCGAGCTTGCGTCCGTCGACGAGGACGTCGTTGGGCCACTTCAGTTGTGCCGCAACGCCGGTCACGGATCGCACAGCGTCGACGGCGGCGATGCCGCACAACAGCGGGAGCCAACCGAGGTTCTGCAGCGGGCACTCGGGCAGCCGCAGCAGGACCGACACGATGACCTGCGCGCCGGGCACACCGTTCCAGGTGCGGGAGTGGCGACCGCGGCCGCCGTGCTGGAACTCGGCGAGCAGCACGCGACGGTCGTCGCCGGTCGCGGCGACGGCGAGCAGATCCGCGTTCGTCGAGGCCGTGTCGGCGACGACGTCGAGACGTGTGTAGAAACCTTCGCGCTCGACGCCGACGAGGGCATCGCGCAACGCCGCCTCGTCGAGCGGTGTGCGGAGGGCGAGGAGATCGGTCGTGGGCCGGTCGGATGCCATGTACACAGCCTAAAGTGGGCCTTCGCCACCTACCCGCCGGTAGGTCCGGAGCGGTGGTCCGGCCTTCGGGACCTCGATGCAGCGGCCTTGTATGACGATCGCTAAGCTGACTGGCCATGACCACTGTCCAGGAGCCGTCCGCGCCCGAGGCGGCGAGTACGCCCGATATCCACACCACCGCCGGCAAGCTGGCCGACCTGCGCAACCGTCAAGCACAGGCCAAGGTCCCGGTCGGTGAGGCCGCAGTCGAGAAGGTTCACGCCAAGGGCAAGCTGACCGCTCGCGAGCGCATCCAGGCGCTCCTCGACGAAGGATCGTTCGTCGAACTCGACGCCCTCGCTCGCCACCGCAGCACCAACTTCGGCCTGGCCGACAACCGTCCGCTCGGCGACGGCGTCGTCACCGGCTACGGCACGATCGACGGCCGCGACGTCTGCGTTTTCTCGCAGGACGCCACCGTCTTCGGCGGCAGCCTCGGCGAGGTCTACGGCGAGAAGATCGTCAAGGTCATGGACCTGGCCCTCAAGACCGGCCGTCCGCTGATCGGCATCAACGAAGGCGCCGGCGCGCGCATCCAGGAAGGTGTCGTCTCCCTCGGTCTCTACGGTGAGATCTTCCACCGCAACGTGCAGGCCTCCGGTGTCATCCCGCAGATCTCGCTGATCATGGGCCCAGCGGCCGGTGGTCACGTCTACTCCCCCGCTCTCACCGACTTCGTCGTGATGGTCGACCAGACCAGCCAGATGTTCGTCACCGGCCCGGACGTCATCAAGACCGTCACCGGCGAGGACGTCACGATGGAGGACCTCGGCGGCGCCCACACCCACATGGTCAAGTCGGGTGTCGCGCACTACGTCGCCGACGGCGAGCAGGACGCCCTGGACTACGTCAAGGACCTGCTGTCCTACCTGCCGAGCAACAACCAGGCCGCTGCACCGCGCCTCGCGCCGAGCGACCCGATCGAGGGTGCGATCGAGGACTCCCTCACCGCCGAGGACATCGAGCTCGACACGCTCATCCCGGATTCACCGAACCAGCCGTACGACATGCACGAGGTCATTCGTCGCCTGCTCGACGACGACGAGTTCCTCGAGGTCCAGGCCGAGCGCGCGAAGAACATCATCGTCGGCTTCGGGCGCGTCGACGGCCGCAGCGTCGGCATCGTCGCCAACCAGCCCACGCAGTTCGCCGGCTGCCTCGACATCGACGCGTCCGAGAAGGCCGCGCGCTTCGTCCGCACCTGCGACGCGTTCAACGTGCCGATCATCACGCTCGTCGACGTTCCCGGCTTCCTGCCCGGCACCGAGCAGGAGTACAACGGCATCATCCGCCGCGGCGCCAAGCTGCTCTACGCCTACGGCGAGGCGACCGTCGGCAAGATCACGGTCATCACCCGCAAGGCCTACGGCGGCGCGTACGACGTCATGGGTTCCAAGCACATGGGTGCCGACGTCAACCTCGCATGGCCCACCGCGCAGATCGCCGTCATGGGTGCCTCCGGCGCCGTCGGCTTCGTCTACCGCAAGCGCCTGCTCGAGGCCGCCAAGAACGGTCAGGACGTCGACGCGCTGCGCCTCGAGCTGCAGAACGAGTACGAAGACACCCTGGTGAACCCGTACGTCGCCGCCGAGCGCGGTTACGTCGATGCGGTGATCCCGCCGTCGCACACGCGCGGACAGATCGTCTCCGCGCTGCGCCTGCTCGAGCGGAAGATGGTTTCGCTCCCGCCGAAGAAGCATGGAAACATTCCGCTGTGACGCTCGGCGGCAGGACCGGGCGCAGCTCGGTCCTGCCGCGACCGTACGGCGTAGCACGTCGCCGACGACGTGCGATGAACCCGAGAGAGGGATCGACATGACAGCGACCCGGTGGGCATCCGATGCCTGTGTGGACGCGTACCCGGGGGGTGCCCTGTGACAGCGACGGCAGAGGACAAGATCATCACCGAGTTCGAGGTCGAAGAGCAGCCGCCCGCGGTCGAGGCCACGGCCGCCGACGACGCGACCGAAGCCGCCCAGGAGAGCACCGCGGTCGCCGAAACCGCGGCTGCCATCCGCATCGTCAAGGGCAACCCCGCCGACGAGGAGATCGCGGCTCTCGTCGCCGTGCTCGCCGCTGCCGCTGCGTCGGCGGGCGACGAGGTGGTCGACACCCGGCCGCCCGAGACCTGGGGCGATCCGACGCGGACGCACCGGCAGTGGGCGCCGTTCTCGCCGTATTCGTACCCGAACCGCGGCTGACATGCCCCGGCTCGTTCTGGCCTCGGCTTCACCCGCCCGCCTCGCGGTTCTCCACGCGGCGGGCGTGAAGCCGTTGGTGCAGGTGTCGGAGGTCGACGAGGACGCGCTCATCGCGTCCCTCGGCCCCGGCACGCCGCCGGCACAGGTGGTCACCGAGCTTGCCCGCGCCAAGGCCACCGACATCCTGCCCGTCCTGCGCGAGCAGAAGCTGCGCGACGCCGTCGTCATCGGCTGCGACTCGATGCTGCTGATCGACGGCGCTCTGCAGGGCAAGCCCGGCACCGTCGAGGCGGCCCGCGAGCGCTGGCGGGCGATGGCCGGCCGCAGCGGCGAGCTGCTCACCGGTCATGCCGTGCTCCGTCTCCGCGACGACGAGGTCGTCGCGGAGGCCGCCGACCACAGCGGCACCGTGGTGCACTTCGGCATCCCCACGGACGAGGAACTCGAGGCCTATCTCGACAGCGGTGAGCCGCTCGAGGTGGCCGGGGCCTTCACGCTCGACGGTCACGGGGGCTGGTTCGTCGAGGGCGTCGAAGGCGATCCGTCGTCGGTGATCGGCATCGGGCTCCCGCTGGTGCGGCGCCTCCTCGCCGAGGTCGGCATCTCCGTCGCCCGGTTGTGGGCCGAGAACGCCGCGATCCCCGTCGAGGCGCTCGAGAACTGAGCCGTACCCGGCACTATCGGGCCGTGCCGCCGTACAAGGTCTTCTGCAACGAGCCCACCATCGCCTCGGCCTTGGTCTTCGCACGTTCGGCATCCACGCCGTGGAACATCTCGTCCACGGTCCCGCACCACAACTGCAACCACCGCTCGAACCGGGCGGGGGTCAGTCCGTGGTGTCCGTGCAGCGCCCGGTGCACCGGCACGAACGCTCCGCGATAGCGGGTGGTGCGGAAGAGGATCTGCTCCCAGAAGTCGCCGACCACCACCAGATGGTCGTCGAGTCCGATCACGGCGAGGACGTCGAAGGCCGGCGCGAGCACGGGATCGTCGAGGGCCCGTTCGTAGAACCGCCGGACCAGCAGGTCGATGTGCTCCCGCGATGCGAGCTCGACCGGGGCCGGCCGGTCGCCGTGGGTGTCACTGCGGGTCACGTCCCGTCACGGTACCGCCTAGAATCGACGGCGCACCTGCCACCACAGCCTCAGGAGCCCATGTGCCCGTCGCACCCGATAGCAACCCTTCGTTCGCGGTATACGCCGATCCCAACCGTCTCGTGTCGACGGAGTGGTTGTCCGCTCATCTCGGTCATCCCGAAGTGAAGGTCGTAGAGTCCGACGAGGACGTCCTGCTCTACGACGTGGGGCACATCCCCGGTGCGGTGAAGATCGACTGGCATCTCGATCTCAACGACCCCGTCACCCGCGACTACATCGACGGCGAGCAGTTCGCCGCGCTCATGGATCGCAAGGGCATCCGCCGCACCGACACCGTGATCATCTACGGCGACAAGTCCAACTGGTGGGCCGCCTACGCACTGTGGGTCTTCACCCTCTTCGGCCACGAGGACGTCCGCCTGCTCGACGGTGGGCGCGACGCGTGGATCTCCGAGAACCGCGACACCACCCTCGACATCCCCGCCGCCACGACGAGCGGTTACCCGGTCGTCGAGCGCAACGACGCCCGGATCCGCGCATTCAAGGACGATGTCCTCGCGCACCTGGGCAAGGGCCCGCTGGTCGACGTGCGGTCGCCGCAGGAGTACACCGGCGAGCGCACCCACATGCCCGACTACCCGGAGGAAGGCGCCCTGCGCGGTGGCCACATCCCCACCGCGGTGTCGATCCCGTGGGCGAAGGCAGCGGCGCCCGACGGCCGGTTCCGTGCGCGGCCCGAACTCGAGGAGATCTACGGCGACATCGACCAGGACGCCGACGTGATCGCCTACTGCCGGATCGGCGAGCGCTCGAGCCACACCTGGTTCGTCCTCACCTACCTGCTCGGATACTCGAACGTGCGCAACTACGACGGTTCGTGGACCGAGTGGGGCAACGCCGTCCGCGTGCCCATCGCCAAGGGCGACGAGCCCGGAGAAGCGCCGGCCGCATGAGCATTCCCGCCCCCCTCGCCGAGATCGTCGACGACTTCGCTGCCGTCGAAGGTCAGGACAAGCTGCAGTTGCTTCTCGAATTCAGCCGCGAGCTCCCGCCGCTTCCCGCCGAACTCGAGGAAGCGGCGATGGAGCCGGTGCCCGAGTGCCAGTCGCCGCTGTTCCTGTCCGTCGACGCATCCGACCGGTCGCAGGTGAAGCTCCACTTCAGCGCACCCGCCGAAGCCCCGACCACCCGCGGATTCGCATCGATCCTGCAGCAGGGACTCGACGGTCTCAGCGCACAGGAGATCCTCGACGTGCCCGACGACTTCTATGCCTCGCTCGGTCTCGCCGAGGCGGTCAGCCCGCTGCGGCTGCGAGGGATGAGCGCGATGCTCACGCGCATCAAGCGGCATCTCCGAACCTGACGCGGTCATGGAGTTCACCGAGCTCGCCGACTACCGGATCCCCCCGGGCGTTCTCACCGAATGGCTGCCGTGTGCGGCCGAGGACGACTGGCGCGAGGACCCTCGTCCCGCCTCGTACATCCACGAGGCGCATCTCAGGCGCACCTCGGGGGTCCGGTACGGCGGGGGCCGCGACTCCTGGCTCGGCACGGCCTTCGAGGTCCCCGGGCCCCTCGACACCGAGCGGTTCCGGCGGGCCCTGCAGCGCTGGATCGATCGGCACGAACCGCTGCGCAGCCACGCGCACCTCGACGAGGAGCAGAGCGGCGGCGGTCTGGTGCGGCGCACCGCTCCCCCCGGCCGGGTGTCGGTGCGACCCATCCGGCACGATCCCGCCGATCCCGACACCATCCACGAGCACCTGCTCGGTCTGTTCGACGACTACACGACCCCGCACTTGTGGCCGTCCTACGTCTTCGCGACGCTCGAGCGGACACCGGACGGGGATCCCGACAGCGCAGAAAGCGCGAAGGACACCGACGAGCGGTTCACAGTCTTCTTCGGCGCCGACCACTCCATCATCGACGGGTACTCGGTGGTGCTCGTGGCGCACGAGATCTCGGCGCTCTACGAGGAGGAGCGCACCGGTCGCGCCGCCGACCTGTTCCCGGTGGGCAGCTACATCGACTTCGGCGCCGCCGAACGCGACGAGTCCGCGCATCTCGACGACGACGACGAGGCCGTGCAGATCTGGCGGCGGACCCTCACCGAATGCGGCGGCGAACCGCCCGCCTTCCCCCTCCCGATCGGGGCTCGACCCGCGCACGCCACACCCCAGCAACGACTGTCGGAACGCTGGTTCGACGACGACGAGGCGAGCGCCTTCTCCGCATGCTGCCGACGCGCCGGGACGGGATTCTTCGCCGGCGTGCTGGCGTGCTTCGGCCGGGCGACGGCCGAACTCACCGGTGCGGATCGGTTCCGGACCGTCGCGCCCGCGCACACCCGCGCCGGGCCGATCTGGGCGGGTTCGCTCGGATGGTTCGTCGGCCTGCGTCCGATCGATCTGAAACTCACGGACACAACGGATTTCGATACCCTGGCGATGCGGGCCGGCGACGAACTGCACCGCACCCGCGCGAGCGCACGAGTGCCGTTCGCGCGGGTGGGCGAACTCCTCGGCGTGCCCATCCGTCCACGTTTCGTCGTCTCGTACATGGACGTGCGGTTCGTACCGATGGCCGCCCAGTGGCCCGAATGGAACGCTCAGGCGCTGCGCAGCCGCAGCTTCACCCACGACGTCTACGTCTGGATCAACCGCACGCCCGAGGGTGTGAACATGTCGGCGCGATTTCCAGACAATACGGTCGCGGACAAGAACGTCCCGAGCCTTCTGACGCGCACCCGCGAACTGATGCACGAGGTCGCGGTGGGTGGACCGTGGATCGCACGGCCGGAAACGGCGGCAGTCCCACCTACCGGTGAGTAGCATTGTGCGCTCGAACGGCCGCCGTAATGTATACGGGCATCCGGTTACATCGTCGATCCGAATGGCGCTTAGACTGCCCGTCGACGGAAATAACCTAACGATCGATCAACAGGAGGCTCCGTGCCCAGTCATGCCAGCGCGCAGATCACGAAGGTGCTCGTCGCGAATCGCGGCGAAATCGCTGTGCGGGTCATCCGAGCCGCCAAGGACGCAGGCTACGGCAGTGTCGCCGTCTACGCCGAACCGGACGCAGACGCACAGTTCGTGAAGCTCGCCGACGAGGCGTTCGCACTGGGCGGCAACACCTCGGCCGAGTCCTACCTGGTGTTCGACAAGATCCTCGACGCCGCGGCCAAGTCCGGCGCCGACGCCATCCACCCCGGCTACGGCTTCCTCTCCGAGAACGCCGACTTCGCCCAGGCCGTGATCGACGCCGGCCTCATCTGGATCGGCCCCTCGCCGCAGTCCATCCGCGACCTCGGCGACAAGGTCACCGCCCGCCACATCGCCGAGCGCGCCAAGGCTCCGATGGCGGCCGGCACCAAGGACCCGGTCAAGAACGCCGACGAGGTCGTCGAGTTCGCCGAGAAGTACGGCGTGCCGGTCGCGATCAAAGCCGCCTTCGGCGGTGGTGGACGCGGCATGAAGGTCGCGCAGACCATCGAGGAGATCCCCGAACTGTTCGAGTCGGCCACCCGTGAGGCCGTCGCCGCCTTCGGTCGCGGCGAGTGCTTCGTCGAGCAGTACCTCGACAAGGCCCGCCACGTCGAGGCCCAGGTCATCGCCGACCAGCACGGCAACGTCATCGTCGCCGGCACTCGCGACTGCTCGCTGCAGCGCCGCTTCCAGAAGCTCGTCGAGGAGGCCCCCGCGCCGTTCCTGACCGACGAGCAGCGCAAGCGCATCCACGACTCCGCCAAGGCCATCTGCCGCGAGGCCGGTTACTACGGCGCCGGCACGGTCGAGTACCTCGTGCAGGGCGACACCGTCTCCTTCCTCGAGGTCAACACCCGCCTGCAGGTCGAGCACCCGGTCACCGAGGAGACCGCCGGCATCGACCTCGTGCGTCAGCAGTTCCGCATCGCCAACGGCGAGAAGCTCGAGCTCACCGAGGACCCGACCCCGCGCGGCCACTCCTTCGAGTTCCGCATCAACGGTGAGGACGCCGGTCGCGGCTTCCTCCCCGCTCCCGGCCCGATCACCGTCTACAAGGAGCCCACGGGCCCCGGCGTGCGTGTCGACTCGGGTGTCGTCGCCGGCGACGTCATCGGCGGCCAGTTCGACTCGATGCTCGCCAAGCTGATCGTCACCGGTGAGACCCGCGAGCAGGCGCTGCAGCGTGCTGCCCGCGCGCTGGCCGAGTTCGAGGTCGAGGGCCTGGCCACGGTCATCCCGTTCCACCGCCACATCGTCGAGAACCCGGCGTTCGTGGGCGACGGCGAGAAGTTCGACGTCTACACCAAGTGGATCGAGAACGAGTGGGACAACACCATCGAGCCGTACACCGGTGGTGCCCCGATCGAGGACGAGGACGAGGCCCTGCCGCGGCAGAACGTCGTCGTCGAGGTCGGCGGACGCCGCGTCGAGGTGTCGCTGCCCGGGCAGTTCTCGCTCGGCGGTAACGGCGGCGGCGCCGGCGTGATCCGCAAGAAGCCCAAGCCCCGCAAGCGCGGTGGCGGCGGCGCCGGCAAGGCGTCGGGCGACGCGGTGACCGCACCCATGCAGGGCACCGTCGTCAAGGTCGCGGTCGCCGAGGGCCAGGAGGTCGCCGAGGGCGAGCTCATCGCCGTGCTCGAGGCCATGAAGATGGAGAACCCGGTCAACGCCCACAAGGCGGGCGTCGTCACCGGCCTCGCGGTCGAGCCGGGTGCCGCGGTCACCCAGGGCACCGTGCTCACCGAGATCAAATAGGACCCCGCCCGAGCAACGCTCGAGCAGTACGGCCGACGGTCCCCCGCATCGCTCACGATGCGGGGGACCTCGCCGTATCGGGCCCCCGTGACCGGCTCATGCGCGCGAAAAACCACTAGCCTGGAGTCATGGCCGACCGCCCCGACATCCGCATCGGCACCGCCGAGCGTGAAGAAGCCGTAGCGCTGCTCGGCGAGCACTTCGCCGCGGGCCGTCTCAGCCTGGCGGAATTCGACGAGCGGGTCGCACTCGCCACGCAGGCCACGGTGCGTGGCGACCTGATCCCCTTGTTCGCCGACCTGCCCTCGGCGCCGGCCGCGATGGCCACCACCGGGCCACGCGATCTGGCGGAACAGCTGCTCACGTTGGTTCCGTTCATCCTGGTCGCGCTGCTCGTGATCGTCGTCTTCCGGCACCCGATCGCGCTGCTCATCGCCTTCGGTGTGCTGTTCGTCGCGGGTCACCGGGCCTACCGGCTCCTCGGCGAGGGCCGCGGGCCGTCCTGACCTCGCGGTACCCGGCCGCGTCCTTCTGCTGTTGCAGAGATCCTGTAGCGGATATCACAGCTCTTCGAGAGGTGCCCGTGGCTGTTGCCGGTCCGACGGCACAGGTTAGTGTGGCCGGCATGCCCGAACACCCCGACGTCCGGATCGGCAACGCAGAACGCAGTGAGGCTCTCGACCTGCTCGGCGAGCACTTCGCGCTCGGCCGGCTGACGCTGTCGGAGTTCGACGAACGCAGCGCGATGGCGTCGGCGGCCGGGACGCGCGGTGATCTCGACGTGCTGTTCACCGACCTGCCCGCCCACCTCACCGATAGCTCGGCCACGACCCGGGACGATCTTCCGGTGATCATCCCGAAGAGGGATCCCGAGCGGTGGCGCGAGGTCGTGATGGGCCTGACGCCGCTGGTCGCGCTCGTGCTGTTCTTCACCTTCGACACGTGGTTGTTCTTCCTGCTGATCCCCGCCGTGGGCATCGTCCTGTTCGCCGGTCGCGATCGGGACGGGCACAGCACCGACGACGCCGACACCCACCGCGGTGAGAAGAAGAACGCCTGAACCGTGCCGTCCACGCTCCTCCGGCACCGCGCTCTGCCCCTGATCCTCGCGGGCGTCGTCATCACCGCGATGCTGCTCTCTCCCGGCGGTACCGTGCCGAGCGGTCCTCCCCATGCCGACAAGGTCACGCACGCGTTGATGTTCGTGGCCCTCGCGCTGTGTTCCCGCTACGCACGGATCTCCCCCGTCGTCACCGTGGTGTGGCTGGGTCTCTACGGCGTACTGACGGAGATCCTCCAGGCCACCGTCGCGGTCCGGCGCTCCGGGTCGTTCTGGGACTGGTGCGCCGACCTTGCCGGTGTCGCGATCGGTCTCGCCGTCGCGGCGGTCGTCGGCTCACGTTCTCGCACGCGGTCGAAACCGTAAGCATCAACCCGTGATTCGTCACAAACCCTGATGCTGGTAGCCTCCTCTGCGCCGACAGTCCGACGGGGGATCGGACAGGCTGTTCACGGGGGAACGAATGTCGCAGGAACAGGTCGCGGACGCACTACCGACGGTGCTCCCGCCGTATCTCTATCTACCGTGCGCGGACGCGGTCCCGGATCCGGCCGATGCCACCGTCGACTATCGGTATCTCAGCGACGGCCGCATCGCGCTGCTCGCCTACACGGCTCTCGACCGTCTCCACTCCTGTTGCGGCGCCGGGCAACCGTGGCTGGTGCTGCCCACGCACATGCTCCCGCGACTGCGGGAGGCACAGCCGTGGGATTCGCTGCTGCTCGACGTCCCGATACCCGAAGCGGAACGTCGGCACCCGGCCTCCGGAGACGCGAGATGGGCCTGTACGTCGATCCCGACGAACTCGATCGGGCCGCAGGCATCTACACGGGTGCGGCCACCGACACCGCGGATCTCGTCGACACCTGCCCCACGAGTGTGGACGCGGGTCTCGCGACCGGTCCGCTCACCGGCATGCTTGCGCAGATCGTCACCGACCTCGCCGGCATGGTCGAGGTGCTCGGCGGAACGGGTGGCCTGCTGACGACCACAGCGCAGACGTACCGGGAAGCCGACGACGAGGCCGCCGCCGCGCTCGTCCGGACCTGGTCGGAGTGACCGTGCCGATCGACACCTTCATCGCCGGCAACCCCACCGATATCCGACGGGTCGAGGACTGGATCCGCACGACGCTGGGCACCACGATCGGGAACGTCGCCGACGCCGCAGCCCGGGCGCGCCGCATCGCCGACGACGCTTGGGAGGGCGACGCTTCCGAGACCTATCTCGGCAGGTCGAGCGAACACGTCCACGCCATCGACGATTTCCACGCGCGGACATCGAAGACCGCCGATGTCTTCGCGGACCTGTCGGACGAACTGTCGCGCGCCCTGTCCGACATGGCCGACATCCGCGCTCGTGCCTTGGCCGCGGGATTGCCGGTCGTATGCAACACGATCGGTAATCCTCCCCCGGGTGACGACGAAGCCGCTTTCCGGAGGACCTCGGCAATCAAGAAGCGAGTGACGCCGCCGAGGCGGTGCACGCTCGCTGGTCCGTCGCAGTCGCAACCGCCACGAACACCTGGACCGGACACCCGTGGTCCGCGTCCTTCCTCGTGAGCACCGCGCTCGACTACGTCGACAAGAACCTGCAAGGCAGGATCGCGGACCTCCTCACCATGCAGCAGCACCTCCAGACCGAGGCGATCCGTGAGATGGAGCGATTTCTCTCGCTTTCGCCGGACACACCCTACGACGAGTTACGACGTCTGTTCGGTTCTGCGCGGGAACCACTCGACGATCTGGTGGCGACCACCGGACGCCTCGACGACATGGCATCGATGTCCCGGACCGCCGGCCGGGCCGCGGGGACCATAGGTCTCGTCGCCGGTGTCGGGCTCGACTATTTCGCGGGTGGTGAGTCCCTCGAACAGGCCGTGGTATCCAACAGCCTCGGTCTCGGAGCATCGATAGCCGCCGGTTCCGCGGCAGGTGCGATGGTCGGGTCGATCGTTCCGGGCGCCGGCACGGCGTTCGGAGCGGTGGTCGGCGCAGCAGCAGGGACGGTCACCGGAATCTTCACCTCCGGCGCGGTCGACAATCTCTACGAGTCGAGCACGAAATCGATTGGTGGATCCTTCAGCGCTGGCCTGGCCGAAGTCGGAAGTGCTGCAAGCGCAACCAAAGAACTCGCCGGTGCCTCCATCGGAGGATTGGCCAGGCTGGGACGAGGAGCATTCGATGCCATCTTCTGACGACCACGGTCTCCGCACCTACGGCGACTCGCGTGCCCCTTTCGTCGTTCTCGGGACCGGAATCGTCGGTCTCGTCTTCCTGCTGCTCGTCCCGGCAGTGTTGATCGAGCAGGCAGCACAGGGGGCTCCCCTCGAACTGCCCAGGGGCTGGCCGGTGATCCTGGCGCTGAGCGCCACGATCCTCATGTATCCGGTGCTCGGCTTCCTCATGTACAGCCCTCGCACGAAGGCGGACCACATCACGGCGGACACCGGATCCACGGCACCGGCGCTGGTTCTGCGGCAGTCGTCCTGGGTGTTCCGGATCGCTTTCGTCCAGATCGGAGCGTTCACGCTCATGCTCCTCGGGCTCATCTGGCTGACGGGCGAGCCCGACGAACAGCGGCTGGACATCAACGTCGTCCTGGCCGTCCTCGCCTGCGCGTGGCAGGTCGGCTACTGCTTCCTCATCGTCCGACACAAACTACGCCCCGGTTACATCACACTCTCCGCCGAGGGAATCCGCTTCAGCGATCACGCCACGGACACCTGGATCCCCTGGGAGGCAACGGCGTCCGGAGTACTGGCCGATCCCCTCTATGTCGTCGTGCCGGCCCTACCGGCGCGTGGCGCCACCACGAGTTCGCGGGTTCCACTGCCGTGGCGGATCATCGACGACCGCAAGGACGGCGACCTACGTCCCTCATCCCGGCGCCGCCCCGGGCACACTGCCCGCATCGACCGGCGCCGGTTCGAGATCGCTCCCGAACTCCTCGACGCCGTGCTCGACCACTATCTCCGCGACCCCGACGCCCGTGCCGAACTCGCCGATCCCGACGCTGTCGCACGCCGAGTCGACGAGCTGCGCTCCTACGCACCCGGACCGCGATGGCGACGCTACGGTCCGGTCCCCGTGCCGACCCTGAGCACGCCGGCGCCGAGGTGACGGTCAGGCGGTCACGTTCGAATCGACGAGCCGGATCCGCAGGGACTGCAGGGTGTCGTCGTCGAGACCGAGTCCGGCAGCGAAGTACTGCTCGATGGTTCCGTAGCGCGACAGCGCCTCCTCGATCGCCACCTCGAGGTACTCGCGACGCACACCGAGCAGGGGTGTGATCAGTTCCGGATCGCCGCCGAGCGATGCGAACCGGGCGAAGAAGTCGTCGAAATGCGGGAGCAGTTCGTCGTTCGTGCGCAGGTAGTCGGCGAAGACGGCTTCCTGGTCGGCGCCGGCGAACAGGAGCAGCGAGGCCGCCGCCCAGCCGGTGCGGTCCTTGCCGGCACTGCAGTGCACGAGCCCTGGAACGTCTCCGTGGGCGACGGTGCTCGCCAGGGTCCGGTACGACGCCACGGCACTCGGCAACGTGACGAACTCGCGGTAGCTCTGCCGCAGGTACTCGACAGCACGACCGTCCCCGAGTGTCTGCGCCACCAGCTCCGGGTTGGATACGAGTTCCGGCAGCGCGGCCGCGATCGATCCGCTCTGCCGGTCGGCGAGGACGTCGAGCCCGAGGTGCCGGGCACCGTCGGGGACACGATCGGGACGGCGCTGCTGTTCCTCGAGCGTGCGCAGGTCGAAAACCGTCGCGATGCTCAGGGCCTCGAGGGTCTCGACGTCGGTGTCGGTCAGGCGGCTGAGGTCCGTGGAGCGGAAGACCACCCCGGTGCGGACCACGCCGCCGAACGAACTCCGGCAACCGCCGATGTCCCTCAGGTTGACCAGCGACGGAATCGCGAAGGATTCGCCGCCGGTTACGGTCTCGTCCAGTGCATCGGCCATATCCGACAAGCTACCGTCGTCCGGCCGCGAACAGGGGGACCCGCCCCGTCATTCGTACTGCGAGGTCACCCTGTCGAGTGCGGCGACGGTCTCGTCGAGCTCGTGGGTGGTGACGACGAGCGGTGGCCGGAAGCGGATGCCACGCGTGCCCGTCCCGATCACGAGGACGTGCTCGTCGCGGTACAGCCGTCTCAGCACCTCGTCGCGGATCTCCGGAGTCGGGAGATCGACCGCGCACATCAGTCCGCGTCCCCGCGGCTCGGTGACGACCGGTCGTCGCGCGGCGATCTGCTGCAACCCCGACAGCAGGTGCGCTCCGCTCAACCGGGCGCGGTCGATCAGCCGGTCGTGCTCGACGACCTCGAGGATGCGACGGGCCCGCACCATGTCGGTGAGATTGCCGCCCCACGTCGAGTTGATCCGCGAACTCACGGCGAACACGTTGTCGGGCACCTCGTCGATACGTTCGCCGGCCATGATCCCGCACACCTGAGTCTTCTTGCCGAAGGCGACGATGTCGGGGGTGACGCCGAGCTGCTGGTAGGCCCATGCGGTGCCGGTCGTGCCGGCGCCGGTCTGCACCTCGTCGAAGATCAGCAGGGCGTCGTTCTCCCGGCACAGCTGCGCGATCGCCCGGAAGAACTCGGGACGGAAGTGGTGGTCGCCGCCTTCCCCCTGGATCGGTTCGGCGATGAAGCATGCGATGTCGTGGGCGCGTTCGGCGAAGGCTCGTCGGGCCTGCTCGAGGGCCTTCTCCTCGGCCGCGGCGACATCACGGCCCTCGACAAGATAGGGCGCGTCGATCCGCGGCCAGTCGAACTTGGGGAACCGATCGGTCTTGACCGGATCGGTGTTGGTCAGCGACAGGGTGTACCCGGTGCGGCCGTGGAAGGCCTCGGTCAGGTGCAGCACCGATCCGCCCAGGTGGGCGGGCAGACCGCGGGATTCGTTGAGACGGCTCTTCCAGTCGAACGCGACCTTGAGTGCGTTCTCCACGGCGAGCCCACCACCGTCGACGAAGAACAGGTGCGGGAGCGCCGGGTCGCCGAGAACGCGCACGAAGGTCTCGACGAAGCGCGCCATGGGCACGGTGTAGATGTCGGAGTTGCTGGGCTTGTTCGCCGCGACGGCGGCGAGTTCGTGCGCTGTCTCCGGATCGGTCAGCGCAGGATGGTTCATCCCGAGCGTGGACGACGCGAAGAACCCGAACATGTCGAGATAGGTCGTTCCGTCCCGGGCGTCGACGAGGCGGACTCCGCGGGAGCGGTCGAGATCGAGGACGAGGTCGAAACCGTCGGCGAGCATGTGCCGGCCGAGGATGCTGTGTACCCGGTCGGGGGCGAGATTCTCGGCACCGTCCGGGTTTCGGAATGCAGTGCTCATGACCCCACCGTACGCGAGACTCAACGGGACAAACCCGGTATCACAGCAACATTTACGGCGCAGAGGCCTATCGTTCGTAAAATGTTTGCAGAACGACGGTGCTGCGGGTGGCGACATCGGCGGTCGCCCGGATCTCCTGCAGCAACCGCTCGAGAGCGCGAGGAGACTCGACACGCACGAGGAGGATGTAGCTTTCGTCGCCTGCCACCGAATGACACGATTCGATCGCGGAGATGTGCCGGAGGCGGGCCGGCGCGTCGTCGGGTTGCGACGGGTCGAGAGGGGTGATCGCCACGAACGCCGACAACATCAGCCCGAGCGCTTCGGGATCGACGCGCGCGCTGTATCCGCGGATCACGTTGCGCGCCTCGAGTCGACGCACCCGCGACTGCACGGCCGAGACGGACAATCCTGCCTTCTCGGCGAGCGCCGCGAGCGTCGCGCGACCGTCGGCGACCAGTTCGCGCAGCAGCATCCGATCGATGTCGTCCAGCGACTCCTTCGACGAGTCGTTTCTCGAGGATTCGGGCACCAGCGCAGGGTATCCGAGCAATAAAGGAGCTCACCGATGAATGCGACCACCGATCTCGCCGATCGCGCGGCGACCGCTCTGAGACAGTGCGGTGTCGACGCCCTGCCCGACGACGCGGCGCTCGCGGTGACCAGCCCGGTCGACGGCAGCGTGATCGGACACCTTCCGGTCCACTCGGCCGCCGAGGTCGACGCGACGATCACGGCGGCGGCACAGGCCTTCGAACAGTGGCGCCACGTCCCCGCCCCGGTGCGCGGCCGCGTGGTGCGACGGCTCGGCGAACTGCTCGTCGAGCACAAGCGGCATCTCGCCGAGCTCGTCACCCTGGAGGCGGGGAAGATCCCGTCGGAGGCCGCGGGCGAGGTGCAGGAGATGATCGACGTCTGTGAGTTCGCCGTCGGTCTGTCGCGACAGCTCTACGGGCGGACGATGCCGTCCGAGCGGCCCGGGCACCGGCTCATGGAGATCTGGCATCCGCTCGGCGTGGTGGGCGTGATCTCCGCGTTCAACTTTCCCGTGGCGGTGTGGTCGTGGAACACCGCGATCGCGCTGGTGTGCGGCGACCCGGTGGTGTGGAAACCGTCGGAGACCACCCCGCTCACCGCCCTCGCCTGCGACGCGCTGCTGCGCCGCGCCGCCGCCGACGTCGGCGCCCCCGGCGGTCTCCATCACCTGCTCCTCGGCGACCACAGGGTGGGTGAGGCGCTCGTCGACGATCCCCGTATCGCCCTGGTGAGTGCGACCGGCTCCACCCGGATGGGGCGGATCGTCGGGCCGCGGGTCGCGGCGAGGTTCGGTCGCTGCCTGCTCGAACTCGGCGGCAATAACGCGGCGATCGTCGCTCCGTCCGCCGATCAGGACCTCGCCGTCCGGGGCGTCGTGTTCGCCGCAGCCGGCACGGCGGGCCAGCGCTGCACCAGCCTGCGCCGGCTGATCGTGCACCGATCGATCGCCGACGAAGTCGTCGAGCGGATCGCGAAGGCGTACTCGCATCTGCGAGTGGGGAATCCGCTCGACGAGGGTGTGCTCGTGGGTCCGCTCATCTCCGAACGGTCCTACGAGGCGATGACCGCGGCGCTCGACCGCGCGCAGACCGACGGAGGCACACTCGTCGTCGGCGGTGAGCGAGTGGACGTCGCGGGTGGCGGTGTGTACGTCTCCCCCGCGCTGGTCCGGATGCCCGCACAGAGCGAGGTGGTGCGCGAGGAGACCTTCGCCCCGATCCTGTACGTCCTCGACTACGACGACCTCGACGAGGCGATCGCATTGCACAACGGTGTCCCGCAAGGACTCTCGTCGTCGATCTTCACCCTCGACCAGCGCGAGGCCGAATTGTTCCTCGCCCGATCCGACTGCGGCATCGCGAATGTCAATATCGGCACCTCGGGGGCCGAGATCGGCGGCGCCTTCGGCGGGGAGAAGCACACCGGCGGCGGGCGCGAATCCGGATCGGATGCGTGGAAGGCGTACATGCGGCGGGCGACGAACACCGTCAACTACTCGACGGAGCTGCCGCTCGCCCAGGGTGTCGAGTTCGGCTGATCCCGAACTCGGGGGTCCGGGCGGCTGGCTAGTGGTTGCGCAGTGCGTCGATCAGTTCGTCCTTCTTCATGTCGGAGTAACCGGTCATGCCCAGTTCCTTCGCACGCTTCTTCAGGTCGTCGACCGTCCAGTCGTCGTAGGAGCCGGACTTGCCACCCTTCTTCCCGACCTGCGACTTACCCTCGTTCGCAGCCGCGTTGGAGATCCGGGCCGCCTTCTCCTTGGAGGCACCGTCCTCGCGCAGGTCCTCGTACATCTTCTCGTTCTTGATCGACGGATTCGGCATCGTCTTCTCCTTTCCGTGTCCTGCGGAAGGGGTACCCGACGACACTTCACCCAATCAGAGGATCTGTGGCCTGTGACACATCCTGTGGTAGACCTGGGGCGTGTATCCAGGGAACCTGCTCGACGAACTCCGCGGGCAGCTGCCCGCCGGCGCACTGATCATCGATCCCGACATCCTCGCCGGCTACCGGCAGGACCGGGCGCAGGACCCGGACGCCGCGGTTCCCCTCGCGCTCGTACGGGCCACATCCACCGCGGACGTGCAGGCGACACTGCGGTGGGCGAACGCCCACCGGGTGCCGGTAGTGCCCCGCGGTGCCGGCACGAGTCTGTCCGGCGGGTCCGGCGGGCTCGCCGACGGGATCGTGCTCAGCACCGAGAAGATGCGGGCGATCACCGTCGACACCGCGACCCGCACCGCCGTCGTCCAGCCCGGTCTGCTCAACGTCGAGGTGAAGCAGGCCGCGGCCGAACACGGACTCTGGTATCCACCGGATCCGTCGTCGTTCGAGATCTGCACGATCGGCGGCAACGCGGCCACCAATGCCGGTGGGCTGTGCTGCGTGAAGTACGGGGTGACGACCGACTACGTGCTCGGACTCGAGGTGGTCCTCGCCGACGGTACCGCGGTGCGGCTCGGTGGTCCGCGGGTCAAGGACGTCGCGGGCCTGTCGCTGACGAAGCTGTTCGTCGGCAGCGAGGGCACTCTCGGGGTCATCACCGAGGTGACCTTGCGCCTCGTCCCACCGCCGCCACCGGCGTCCACGATGGTCGCGACCTTCGCCACCGTGCAGGCCGCCGCCGACGCGGTCGTCGCGATCACCGCGGTCCTGCGACCGGCGATGCTCGAATTCATGGACAGGGCGTCGATCGGGGCGGTGGAGGACATGCTGCGCATGGGACTCGACCGCACCGCCGAGGCCATGCTCATCGCACGCTCCGACGCACCCGGCAACGCGGCCGCGGAGGAGATCGAGATCATGGTGCGGGCCTGCCGCGAGGCCGGCGCCGACGACGTCTTCGCGACCGACGACCCCGAGGAGGGTGAGGCGTTCACCGTCGCCCGCCGCATGGCGATCCCGGCCGTCGAGCGCACCGGCAGCCTGTTGCTCGAGGACGTCGGGGTGCCGATCCCCGCACTGCCGGAACTGGTGAGCAGAATCGCCGATCTCGCAACCCGACACGACGTCACCGTCGCCGTGATCGCCCACGCCGGGGACGGCAACACCCACCCGCTGATCGTCTACGACCCCGCCGACGAGGACATGACGGCGCGGGCGCAGACGGTCTTCGGGAAGATCATGGATCTCGCGATCGAACTCGGCGGCACCATCACCGGTGAACACGGTGTCGGCCGGCTCAAGAAGGCCTGGCTACCCGATCAGGTGGGACCGGACGTGATGGCGTTGACCGAGCGGATCAAAGCCGCGCTCGACCCGAACGCGATCCTGAATCCCGGCGTGGTGATCTGATGACCCACACCACATCGGCTGCGGTCATAATCGTCGCGTGAACACCCGTGTGCCCCCGTCAACGACCGCCCTGCCGCTGCGCGAGACCAAGTACCGCGAGCTCGAACAGTATCCCGAGTTCGGCTCCGTCACGGCCTGGCTCCGCGACGTCGTGTCGTCGATCGTGCCCAACGCCCGCATGAGCGAATGCGAGTACTGGTCCGTCGTGTGTCTTCCCGCCGGCGAGCCGGACGACCCGCGGAAGCCGCTGGTGTCGGTGCACGCCGGCAACATGGCGGTCGCAGGGATGTTCCTCGACCTCTCCGACGGGCAGCGGAGCCTCGCCGGCTACGTCCGTGTGTCGGGGGCCGAGCTGGAGAAGGCGTCGGGTTCGACCCGCGAGCAGCTCGCGGCGGACTCCCCCGGCCTCTCCTTCATCGACGAGGGCTCCGTGGTGTCCGTGGTGTGGAGCGACGAACCCGCCGCGCGGGAGCAGTTCGAGGCGCTGCCGTGGCGGGCCCCGGCGCGGGCGCTCGTGACGGAACTGATGCGCGGCGGCCGCAACTCCTGGGCCGACGATCACTGCCGGCAGATCGCCCGGTTCGCGTACGACGACTGAGTGGGTTCACGTGCGGCGACTGAGTGTGTCGGTCGGCGGGTAGACGATGGGATGGTGACCGACATCCTCGATCGTTTCTCCGCGCCGACCCGGGCGTGGTTCGCCGGGGCGTTCGAGTCCCCGACCCCGGCCCAGCTCGGCGCGTGGGATTCGATCTCCTCGGGAGCCCACACGCTCGTCGTCGCCCCCACCGGCTCGGGCAAGACCCTGTCGGCGTTCCTGTGGTCGCTCGACCGGCTCTCGTCCACCCCGGCCGACGAGCACGCCGCGCGCGAGCACCGCACCCGCGTGCTGTACGTCTCGCCGCTCAAGGCCCTCGCCGTCGACGTCGAGCGCAACCTGCGGTCTCCGCTCGTCGGCATCACCCAGACCGCGAAACGGCTCGGTCTGACGCCACCCGACATCACCGTCGGTGTGCGTTCCGGCGACACCTCCCAGGCCGATCGTCGCGCCATGGCGCGCACGCCACCGGACATCCTCATCACGACGCCCGAGTCGCTCTTCCTCATGCTCACCTCGTCCGCGCGGGAGAACCTCGTCGGTGTCGAGACGGTGATCGTCGACGAGGTCCACGCGGTGGCGGGGACGAAACGCGGGGCGCATCTCGCGCTGTCGCTCGAGCGTCTCGACCAGCTCCTGCGCGCGCCGGCCCAACGCATCGGGTTGTCGGCCACCGTGCGACCGCACGAGGAGGTCGGCCGGTTCCTCGCCGGTTCCGCCCCCATCCGGATCGTCGCGCCGCCCTCGGCGAAGACGTGGGATCTCGCGGTGCGCGTACCGGTCGAGGACATGACCGAACTCGGGGTTTCCGAGCCCGACGAGGAATCGTTCTCACCCACACCGCAGGCCGGGTCGATCTGGCCGCACGTCGAGGAGCAGATCGTCGATCTCATCACCGAGCACCGGTCGACGATCGTGTTCGCCAATTCCCGGCGACTGTCCGAACGTCTCACCGCCCGGCTCAACGAGATCCAGGCCGAACGCCTCGGCGAGCAGGTGGACCGCGAGGGCGCACCGCCTTCGCAGCTCGGATCGCCCACCGAGACCACCGCCGGCGCTGCACCCGTGCTCGCCCGCGCCCACCACGGGTCGGTGAGCAAGGACCAGCGCGCTCTGATCGAGGACGATCTCAAGTCGGGCCGGTTGCGGTGCGTGGTGGCGACGTCGAGTCTCGAACTCGGCATCGACATGGGTGCGGTCGATCTCGTGATCCAGGTCGAGGCTCCGCCCTCGGTGGCCAGCGGTCTGCAGCGCGTCGGTCGCGCCGGGCACCAAGTGGGCGAGACCTCACGCGGCGTGCTGTTCCCCAAGCACCGCACCGATCTCGTGCACTGCGCGGTGACCGTCGAGCGGATGGTCGAGGGACACATCGAGGCGCTGCAGGTCCCGGCGAATCCACTGGACGTGCTCGCCCAGCAGACGGTCGCGGCCACGGCCCTCGAACCCGTCGACGTCGACGACTGGTTCGACACGGTGCGGCGCAGCGGATCGTTCGCGACGCTCTCCCGCGGCGTCTACGAATCCGTCCTCGACCTGCTCGCCGGCCGCTATCCGTCCGACGAGTTCGCCGAGCTCCGTCCCCGGGTGGTATGGGACCGCACGGCCGGCACCCTCATCGGCAGGCCCGGCGCCCAACGGCTCGCCGTCACCTCCGGCGGCACGATCCCCGACCGCGGCCTGTTCACCGTGTACATGGTCGGCGAGAAGAACACGCGGGTGGGCGAACTCGACGAGGAGATGGTCTACGAGTCGCGAGTGGGTGACGTCTTCGCGCTCGGTGCCACCAGCTGGCGGATCGAGGAGATCACCTTCGACCGGGTGCTGGTCTCCCCCGCCTACGGCCGGCCCGGCCGGTTGCCCTTCTGGCACGGCGACAGTCAGGGTCGACCCGCCGAACTCGGTGCCGCGCTCGGCGCATTCCTGCGCGAGATGGGCCACGCCTCGCCGGAGGACGCCGAGACCCGCTGCCGCAAAGGTGGTCTCGACGACTACGCCACCGGAAATCTCATCCGTCTGCTCGACGAGCAGCGCACCGCCACCGGTCACCTGCCCACCGACCGAACACTCGTCGTCGAACGGTTCCGCGACGAACTCGGCGACTGGCGGCTGGTGCTGCACTCGCCGTTCGGGTTGCGAGTGCACGCGCCGTGGGCGCTCGCGGTGGGCGCGCGACTGCTCGAACGCTACGGCATCGAATCGCACCCCACCCCGTCCGACGACGGCATCATCGTCCGACTGCCCGACACCGACGACGCCCCGCCCGGCTCGGAGATCTTCGTCTTCGACACCGAGGAGATCGACGACATCGTCACCGAACAGGTCGGCGGCTCCGCGTTGTTCGCGTCCCGCTTCCGGGAGTGCGCGGCGCGGGCCCTGCTCCTGCCCCGCCGCAACCCGGGCAAGCGCGCCCCGCTGTGGCAGCAGCGCCAACGATCGGCGCAACTGCTCGACGTCGCTCGCCGCTTTCCCGACTTCCCGATCCTGCTCGAGACGGTGCGCGAGTGCCTGCAGGACGTCTACGACCTGCCTGCTCTGCGCGACCTGCTCGGCAGCATCGCCCAGCGCAAGATCCGGCTGTTAGAGGTCGAGACCCCCACGGCCTCACCGTTCGCGACGTCGCTGCTGTTCTCCTATGTGGGTGAGTTCCTGTACGAGGGCGACAGCCCGCTCGCCGAACGTCGGGCCGCGGCACTGTCGCTCGACTCGACGCTGCTCGCCGAACTTCTCGGCCGGGTCGAGCTGCGCGAACTGCTCGACGCCGACGTCATCACCGAGGCCGAGCACGAACTGCAACGCCTGACCCCGCAGCGACGCGCACGCGACGCCGAGGGCGTCGCCGATCTGCTGCGTCTGCTCGGTCCGCTCACCGAGGCCGAGCTGCGCGAGCGCACCACCGACGACCCGACGTCCTGGATCGAGGATCTCGAAGCGCAACGCCGCGCGTTGCGTGTCTCGTACGCCGGTGAGCACCGATGGGCGGCGGTCGAGGACGCCTCACGCCTGCGCGACGCGCTGGGCGTGCCCCTGCCGATCGGGGTCCCGACGGTGTTCGTCGAACCGGTCCCCGACCCGCTCGGCGATCTGATCGCCCGGCACGCCCGCACCCACGGCCCGTTCACCACCGCGCAGGCCGCCGCCCGGTTCGGACTGGGCACGGCGGTCGTCGAATCCGTCCTCGGCCGGCTCGCGTCCGAGAAGCGCGTCACGGCAGGCGAATTCCGCCCGGGTGCGAGCGGATCGGAATGGTGCGACACGGAGGTGCTCCGAAGGCTGCGGCGCCGGTCGCTCGCCGCCGCCCGGCAGGACGTCGAACCCGTCAGCACCACGACCCTCGGACGATTCCTGCCCGACTGGCACCACCTCGGCACCGGCCCGGGCACGAGTGCGCTCTACGGCATCGACGGTGTCCTCACCGTCGTCGAACAACTCGCCGGGGTACCGGTGCCCGCGAGCGCCCTCGAACCGCTGATCCTCGCTCCCCGCGTGCGCGACTACACCCCGACGATGCTCGACGAACTCACCACGACCGGTGAGGTCCTGTGGTCGGGTGCCGGGTCCATCTCCGGGAAGGACGGCTGGGTGGCACTGCATCCGGCCGATCTGGCCCCGGCGAGCCTCGCTCCGGTCGACGACATCGAGCTGGGGCCGGTGCACCGGGCGATCCTCGAGTCGCTCTCGGGCGGCGGCGCGTACTTCTTCCGGCAACTCGTCGACGCCGTCACCGTCCTCCACACCACGGCGAGCGACACGACGGTCGCCGACGCCCTGTGGGAGCTGGTGTGGAGCGGGCATATCGCGGGCGACACCCTCGCCCCGCTGCGCGCCCTGATCGGCGACACCTCCCGTGCCAAGCCCGCCCACCGCACCCCGCGCCGGGCGCCGCGCGCCCGGATGTACCGGGCCCGGCCCACGCTGCCGAGCCGCACCGGGCCACCGACCGTGAGCGGGCGCTGGTCGATGCTGCCCGAACGCGAGACCGACGCGACGGTCCGCGCACACACCACCGCCGAACTGCTGCTCGAGCGGTACGGCGTGGTCACCCGCGGTGTCGTCGTCGGCGAGGGTGTGCCCGGCGGATTCGCGACGATGTACAAGGTGCTCAGCCGGTTCGAGGAGACGGGCCGGTGCCGCCGCGGTTACTTCGTCGATTCGCTGGGCGGAGCGCAGTTCTCGACACCGTCGGTCGTCGACCGTCTCCGGTCGTTCTCGGATTCGATCGAGGGCCGGCACTCGGAGACCGCGGCCGTCACCCTCGCGGCGTGCGATCCGGCCAACCCGTACGGTGCGGCACTGCCGTGGCCGAAGTCGTCGGCCGACGACGACGCGCCGCGGCACCGGCCGGGCCGCAAGGCCGGTGGACTCGTGGTGCTCGTCGACGGGGCGCTCGTGCTGTTCGTCGAACGCGGCGGACGCACGCTGCTCACCTTCGACGACGATCCGGGCCGGTTGCGCAGCGCATGCGCGTCGCTCGCTGCGAGCGTCAAACGCGGTGGTGTCGACAAGATCGTCGTCGAGAAGGTCGACGGTGAGACGATCCATGGGCACGAGTTCGCCGGATATCTTGCCGAAGCGGGATTCTCGGCGACCCCGCGCGGCTACCGGCTGAGGTTCTGACGTGCCCGAGGGAGACACCGTGTTCCGCGCCGCGCACCGCCTCCGAACGGCACTGGAGGGAAAGGTGCTCACAGAGACGGACTTCCGCGTTCCGCGTTTCGCCACGGCCGATTTTACCGGGTGCACGGTCGACGAAGTGGTCTCGCGGGGCAAGCACCTACTCGTCCGCGTCGCCGACGTCTCGATCCATTCGCACCTGAAGATGGAAGGCGAATGGCACGTCTATCCGCGCGGAACACGGTGGCGCAAGCCCGGATACAAGGCGCGCATCGTGCTCGGCACCGAGGACGTGCAGGCGGTGGGTTTCGAACTCGGCATCGTCGAGGTGCTCGCCCGTGACCGGGAGGACGACGCCGTGGGCCATCTCGGGCCGGATCTGCTCGGTCCCGATTGGGATCCCGAGCGTGCGGCGGCGAATCTCGTGCGCGACCCGGACCGTCCGATCGGGGTGGCCCTGCTCGATCAGCGCATCATGGCCGGCGTCGGGAACGTGTACCGCTCCGAATTGTGCTTCCTGCGGGGCGTCGATCCGTGGACCCCGGTCGCGCAGGCCGGGGATCCCGCTGCGTGGGTCGACCTCACGCATCGGTTGCTGGTCGCGAACCGCGACCGGACGACCCGTATCACCACCGGCGACCGTCGTCCGGGCCGCAATCTGTGGGTCTACGGGCGTCGCGGGAAGCCGTGCAGACGCTGCCATACCCCGATCCGGTTCGGCGAGATCGGCACCGCGACCGATCCCGAGCGGGTGGTCTACCGGTGCCCGCGATGTCAGCCGCGCCCGGAAGGATCCCCGCCCTGATCGCCCTGCAGACACGCCGCCCTGCCGGCGTCCTCGACGAGCGCGACGCAGTGCCGGACGAGGGTGTCTCGCGACACGGCGAGGTCGCCTTCGAGGTACCTCATGAACAGGCTGGTGAGGGCGCCGACGGCACCCACGGCCACCATGTGGCGCTGTCCCTCGTCGCCACCCGGGGGTAGTTGGTCGCGGACCAGCGCGACGAAGGCCGGGGCGAGTTCGATACCGCGCCGACTGATTGTGGGTTCGCGCAGCGGGGCGAGGAGGAGCACGCGTCCCTTCGCGGGGTCGTCGACCATGAGCTCGACGACCCCGCACCGCGGCCTCGGCCCGGCCGAGGGTGGGGGCGGACAGTACCGCCTCGGTCAGCGCGTCGCGGGCGCGGTCGGCGACGTGGCGTAGACCTCGCGGACGAAGGTGTCGCGGTCGGTGAAGCTCTCGTAGAAGTACCGTTCGGTGAGTTCGGCGGCCCGGCACACGGCCCTGACGTTCGCTGCCGCGCCGTCGGGCGCTCCGAGCAGGTCGACGCCCGCCCAGCTGCGGCGCGTGGTGTCCACCTTGTCGCTTCCCGTCGTTGTCGGGCCGGACACCGCCGAGTCGTCGCACCACGCGGCACCGCGCCCTGCGCGGCCGGAACCACCGGAACCCCTGGGCCCCGATTCGTTGACCTGGCGATACTTCGGCGGCCGGCGCGGCATGCTCTTCGGGCCGTGGGCTGGGTCGATGCAGAACATGCATCCCGGACTCGGCGCCGGGGTCGAGGAGCACTCGAAGTTCTTCGACGAACGGGGGGAACGGCTCTACCGATCGCTGTACCCGATCTACGGCGTCGTCTTCGACGGTCCCCGCGCCCCGGAGACCGCAGCGAAGGTGCGCGGCTACCACAACACCATCAAGGGGATCGACAAGAAGGGCCGCAGGTACCACACACTCGACCCCGACACCTTCTACTGGGCGCACGCGACCTTCTTCTACAGCCTCGTCGTCTCCATCGAGTGGTTCGACGGCCCGCTCACCCTCGAACAGAAGCACCGCCTGTTCGACGAGCACGTGCAGTGGTACCGGCTGTACGGCATGCCGATGCACTCGGTCCCCGCATCCTGGGAGGACTTCCTCGAGTACTGGGACCGCGGTGCCGCACCGTGCTCGAGGACAACAAGGCCACCCGAGACGTGCTCGACCTGTCGAATCTCGACCGTCCGCACTTCCTGCGGTGGTTCCCCGAAGCGGTGTGGAAGTTGATCCGCCCGCTGGTGACGGCCGGTTTCCTGTGGCTCACCGTCGGGTTGTACGACCCGCCGGTGCGCGAGCTGCTCGGCTACCGATGGAGCCGACCGGAGGCGGCACTGCACGCTCTCGTCGGTCGCGCCATCGGACTCGGCACGAAACTCGTTCCGTGGCGATACCGCTACCACCCGCGGATGCACTACAGCCCGAAGGTGACGGATCGCCACCGTCCCACTTCTGTTTCACCCTGACGCACCCTTCCGGTAGCGGCGTCGACGAGGGCGTTCTGTGTCACGCTAGCGAGGTGTCCACGCCCTCGTACCTGTCGTCCGGACGGCGCCGCCCTCTGTCCCCGGAGTCGGCGGCCTCCCGCATCAGCGCCTACGTCTACGGCAACATCCTGGTGCTGGCCGCGCTCGTCCCCATCACGACCTCGCCCGAGTACATCGGGATCGCGATCGTGATCGGCACCGCACTCTCGACGTTCATCGCCCATGTCTTCGCGGAGTCGGTCGCTCAGTCCGTTCGTTCGGGTGCTCAACTCACGCGCAGCGAACGCATCGAGGAACTCCGCGACTCCGTTCCCATCCTGTCGTCGGCGGTATTGCCCTGTCTCGTGCTCGCCACGGCCTGGGTCGGCTGGCTCGAGCCCCGGACGGCCCACATCCTCGCCGAGGTCGCCGTGCTGATCCGTATCGGCTCGACCGTATTCGTCGTGCGCCGGTTACAGAATCGCAGCCCGACCCACCGGACCGTGGCGGCCGCGGTGGGGGTGGCTCTGATCGCGACGGTCGTGGTCGTCGTGAAGGTCGTGCTCACGCACTGACCGCCGAGAAGGCGGTGTCACGCACCGACCGCCGAGAAGGCGGTGTCACGCACCGACCGCCGAGAAGGCGGTGCTCACGCACCGACACCCGTCGCAAACCGCCCGCGGCTACGTGATGGGCACCGGTTCGAGGATCTCCGGCCGGGCCTCCGGGGCCGCTGCCCGGAGCGCGTCCGCGGATTCGTCGTCGGGTCGGTTCTGCGACTCGATCTCCGCCTCGACGCGCGCCCGGTAGGTCGCGACCTCCCGGTCGATCGTCGCGTCGTCCCAGCCGAGGACCGGAGCGACCAGCCGGGCCGTCTGCTCCGCACAGTGCAGCCCGCGGTGCGGGTATTCGATCGAGATCCGGGTCCGGCGCGCCAGGAGGTCCTCGAGATGTAGGGCTCCTTCGGCCGCAGCGCCGTAGACCATCTCGACCTGCAGGTACTGGGGGGCATCGGTCAGCGGTTCGAGCAACTCGGGCCGGCCCTTCGCGAGGCTCAGCACGTCCTCGACGAGGGAGCCGTAGCGGTCGAGCAGATGCTTGACGCGGTAGGGATGCAGACCGTACTGCTCGGCGAGATGCATGGTCTGGTTGACCAGCGCGAAGTACCCGTCGGCCCCGACGAGGGGCACCTTCTCGGTGATCGACGACGCGATCCGGGCCGGGATGTCCTCGGCCGCGAGATCGACGGCGTCCTCGGCCATGACGCGGTAGGTCGTGTACTTGCCACCGGCGATCGCCACGAGCCCCGGCGCCACCCGCGCGACGGCGTGTTCACGCGAGAGCTTGGACGTCTCGTCGCTCTCCCCCGCCAGCAGCGGGCGCAGACCAGCGTAGACACCGTCGATGTCGTCGTGGGTGAGCGGGACGACGAGTACGCGGTTGACGTGGTCGAGGATGTAGTCGATGTCGGCCTTCGTCGCTGCCGGGTGCGCCAGGTCGAGATTCCAGTCGGTGTCGGTGGTGCCGATGATCCAGTGGTTGCCCCACGGGATGACGAACAGCACCGACTTCTCGGTACGCAGGATGATCGCCGAATCGCTGACGATCCGGTCGCGGGGCACGACGATGTGCACGCCCTTCGACGCGCGGACCCGGAATCGGCCGCGCTGCCGCGACAACGACTGGATCTCGTCGGTCCACACACCGGTTGCGTTGATCACCGCGTGCGCCCGCACCTCGGTGACCGAACCGTCCTCGCTGTCGCGCACCCGCACACCCGACACGCGGTCGGCCTCGCGCAGGAAACCGACGACCTGCGTCGACGTACGCACCACCGCACCGTAGTGCGCGGCCGTCCGCGCGACGGTCATGGTGTGCCGGGCGTCGTCGACGACCGTGTCGTAGTAGCGGATTCCGCCGACGAGCGAATTGCGCTTGAGACCGGGAACCATCCGCAGGGCGCCCGAGCGGGTCAGGTGCTTCTGCGCCGGAACGGACTTCGCGCCGCCGAGACGGTCGTAGAGGAAGATACCCGCCGCGACGTAGGGCCGCTCCCACCCCCGATGGGTGAGCGGGAAGAGGAACTTCAACGGCCTGACCAGGTGCGGGGCCAGGGTCGTCAATGCGAGTTCGCGCTCGCGCAAGGCTTCTCGCACCAGACCGAATTCGAGCTGTTCGAGATAGCGCAGGCCGCCGTGGAACATCTTCGACGACCGGCTCGACGTGCCGGACGCGAAGTCGCGGGCCTCGACGAGAGCGACTCGCAGGCCCCGGGTTGCGGCGTCGAGCGCTGCTCCCGCCCCGACGACACCACCGCCGATGACGACGACGTCGAACTGTTCGGTGGCGAGACGACGCCAGGCGTCGGCGCGCTGTTGCGGTCCGAGGAGTTGCACACCCGATTGGTTGGTCACCGCACCTGCTCCCGTGAGTCGTCGACGTATCCCGATCAAGGGTAGTAGCTTCGGACCCGCAGCGCGCAGCGGAAGCGTTGCCGAACCGAGCCGTCCCCTTCACCCGAGGATCACCTGTGAACCAGTTCATCGCGGCGATCGACCAGGGCACCACGTCCAGCCGGTGCATCATCTTCGACCACGACGGGCGCATCGTCTCGCTCGCGCAGAAGGAACACCGCCAGTTCTTCCCGCGGTCGGGATGGATCGAACACGACCCGGAAGAGCTGTGGCTCAACACCCGTGAGGTGGGCGCCGCAGCACTCGCCAAAGCGGATCTGCGACGCAACGACGTCGCGGCGATCGGCCTGACGAACCAGCGCGAGACCACGGTGGTGTGGGACCGCACCACCGGAAAACCGGTGTACAACGCGATCGTCTGGCAGGACACCCGCACCGACAGGCTCGTCGAGGAGCTTGCCGGCGACGCCGGGCCCGACCGCTACCGCGAGATCACCGGACTACCGCTGTCGACCTATTTCGCCGGACCGAAGGTGCGGTGGATCCTCGACAACGTCGACGGTGCCCGAGAGCGCGCCGAGGCCGGCGACCTCGCGTTCGGCACCATCGACAGCTGGATCCTGTGGAATCTCACCGGTGGTGTCGGCGAGGAGGGTCAGCCACCCGGACTGCACATCACCGATGTGACCAACGCCTCCCGGACGCTGCTGATGAATCTCGGGACACAGCAGTGGGATCCGGCGATCTGTGCCGAACTCGGCATCCCGGAGTCGATGCTGCCGGAGATCCGCAGTTCGTCGGAGGTGTACGGGCACGCCCGCGAGCGCGGACCGCTCGCCGGGGTCCCGGTCGCCGGCATCCTCGGCGACCAGCAGGCCGCGACCTTCGGCCAGGGCTGCCTGTCCCCCGGCGAGGCGAAGAACACCTACGGCACCGGCAACTTCCTGCTGCTCAACACCGGCACGACCCCGGTGCGCAGCGAGCACGGCTTGATCACCACCGTCTGTTATCGCATAGGTGACGCCCCCGCGGTCTACGCCCTCGAAGGTTCGGTGGCCGTGACCGGTTCGCTCGTGCAGTGGCTGCGCGACAATCTCGGGTTGATCCGGTCCGCCGACGAGATCGAAGCGCTCGCCACGAGCGTCCCCGACAACGGCGGGGCGTATTTCGTGCCGGCCTTCTCGGGATTGTTCGCGCCGCGCTGGCGACCCGACGCCCGCGGCGTCATCGCCGGCCTGACGCGCTTCGTCGAGAAGGGCCACCTCGCGCGGGCGGCGCTCGAGGCGACGGCCTACCAGACGCGGGAGGTCATCGAGGCGATGAACGCCGACTCCGGGGTCGACCTGTGCACCCTCAAGGTCGACGGCGGCATGGTCGCCAACGATCTGCTCATGCAATTCCAGTCGGACATCCTCGGTGTGCCGGTGGTACGACCCACCGTTTCCGAGACCACCGCACTCGGCGCCGCCTACGCGGCCGGTCTCGCCGTCGGCTTCTGGGAGGACGAGGAGGACATCCGCCGCAACTGGACCGCGGACCGCACGTGGGAGCCGGCGATGCCGGTCGACGAACGCGAGCGCCTGTTCGGCGAATGGAACAAGGCGGTCGAACGCACCTACGACTGGGCCTGAGCAGGGCGGGATCGCCGCGAATCCCGCCCCGTCCGGTGCCTAGTCCAGATCGTCGTGGCGCATCAGCTGGCGGGCGGCCTCGGTGACCGATCCGCTCAGCGACGGGTAGACCGAGAAGGTCTGCGCGAGGTCGTTGACCGACAGGTTGTTCTGCACCGCCAACGCTATGGGAAGGATGAGCTCGGACGCGGTCGGGGCGACGACCACACCGCCGATGACCACACCGGTCGCGGGGCGGCAGAAGATCTTCACGAAACCGCGCCGCAGGCCGGACATCTTGGCGCGCGGGTTGGTGTTGAGCGGGAGCATGACTGTGCGGGCGGGCACCTCGCCCTTGTCGATCGTCGCCTGACTGACACCGACGGCGGCGATCTCGGGACGCGTGAACACTGCGGCCGCAACGGTTTTCAGCTTGATGGGGCTCACGCCTTCGCCGAGCGCGTGGTAGATCGCGATGCGGCCCTGCATGGCCGCGACCGACGCGAGCGGCAGCAGTCCGGTGCAGTCGCCCGCGGCGTAGATGCCGGGGACGGCGGTACGGGAGACGCGGTCGACGGGAAGGTAACCGCCCCGGTCGAGTTCGAGCCCGACCTTGTCGAGACCGAGATCCCGGGTGTTGGGCACCGAGCCGACGGTCATCAGCACATGGCTGCCCTCGACGATGCGGCCGTCGGCGAGGAGCACGCGGACGCCGTCCTCGGTGCGTTCGACCCGGTCGGCGCGGGCGTGCTTGACGAGGGTCACACCGCGCTCGGTGAGGACGTCCTCGAGCACGAGAGCCGCGTCCTCGTCCTCGTGCGGCAGGATCCGGTCGCGGCTCGACACGACGGTGACCTGCACGCCGACCTCGGTGTAGGCGGAGACGAACTCGGCGCCGGTGACACCCGAACCGACGACGACGAGGTGCTCGGGAAGCTTCTCGAGGTCGTAGAGCTGACGCCAGGTGAGGATCCGCTCACCGTCCGACTCCGCGCCCGGCAGGACACGCGGGCTCGCGCCGGTGGCGATCAGCACGACGTCGGCGCCGAGCACCTTCTCCTCGCCGGTCAGCAGCTTGGCGCGCACCTGATGGGCGGCCATGCCGGGCTGCGCGTCGACGAGTTCGCCGTAACCGGAGAACAGCTTCACCCCGGCGGCCTCGAGCTTGGTGCGGATGTCGGAGGACTGCGCGCGGGCGAGGCTCTTCACACGGCCGTGCACCTGCGGCAACGACACCTCGGCACGGTCGAGTTCGATGCCCAGGTCGGCGGCGCGGCGCATGTCGGTGCGCACGCCGGTCGAGGCGATGAAGGTCTTGGAGGGGACGCAGTCGAAGAGCACGCAGGCGCCACCGATCCCGTCCGAATCGATCAGTGACACCGTCGCGCCGTACTGGGATGCCACCAGCGCCGCCTCGTATCCTGCGGGGCCGCCGCCGATGATGACGATCCGGGTCATTGTTCTCCTCTGTATCGATTCCGAAGGGTGCCGGGTCGGGCTGCACGTGAGCGCCTGGTGGGCACACACGTGGTCTCAACGCTATGCCAATGCCCCCACCTCGCGCACAGGGACCGGCGGACCCGGCACGCAACGGCCCCCCGATAACTCCTCGTCCGTCCCTGCGCCGCCCCTCCGACGACTCCGGTGGACGACGGGTTAGCCTTATCCTCGTGCCGATCTACGCCGCCTACGGGTCCAACATGCATCCGGAGCAGATGCTGACGCGCTGCCCGCATTCGCCGATGGCGGGAACCGGGTGGTTGCACGGTTGGCGACTGACCTTCGCCGGCGCCGACATCGGCTGGGAGGGCGCCCTCGCGACGGTCGTCGAGGATTCGGACGCGAAGGTGTTCGTCGTGCTCTACGACGTGCCGGAGGACGACGAACGCAGCCTCGACCGCTGGGAGGGAGCCGAACTCGGTTTCCACCGCAAGATCCGCGTGCGCGTCGACACGGCCGACGGTCCGGTCCTCGCGTGGCTGTACGTCGTCGACGGATACGAGGGCGGCCTGCCGTCGGCACGCTATCTGGGCGTGATGGCCGACGCGGCCGAGATCGCCGGGGCCCCCGCCGAATACGTTCGGGATCTGCGTACCCGCAACAGTCGCAATGTGGGTCCGGGGCGTCCCGACGGCTTCTAGACGCCGGCCTTCCTACCCTCCGGGATAGAAGGGCACCGGTCGCCGGACGCTCACCGTCACCGGGTCGCCCGCCTGCAGACCGTGCAGGGTGGTGCACAGGGCACGGACGGCGATTCCCATCCCCTCGACTCGCACTTCGCTGTGTGCGCCGCCGAATGCCGTGTCGCGCACAGTGAACGATCCGGCAGCAGGGCACTTCGTCGGCGCTGCCCCGACTTCGATCTGTTCCGGTCGCAGCAGGACGCGACCCACGCCGTGTCCGGGTGAGACGAGCTGAACCTTCCCGAGCGGGGTCTGCGCGCAGTCGCCGAACGCCTCGGCCTCGAGTACGATCGCCTCCCCCACGAACTCGCCCACCGCGACGGATGCCGGCCTCCCGTAGACCTCCTCGGGCGAGCCCACCTGGGCGATCCGGCCGTCGAGCATCACTGCCAGCCTGTCGGCCATGGCCAAGGCCTCCGTCTGGTCGTGGGTCACGAGCACCGCCGCGACCGACTGTTCGCGCAGCAGCGTACGGACATCCGCGCGCAGACTCGCGCGCAGACCGGCGTCGAGCGCGCTGAACGGCTCGTCGAGCAGGACCACGGACGGTCGCGGTGCCAGTGCACGAGCCAGAGCGATCCGCTGCTGTTGCCCGCCGGAGAGCGCGCTCGGCTTACGGTGCCCGACTCGCGGAAGACCGACGAGATCCAGTAGTTCCTCGACCCGGCGTCGATGTTCCTCCCGCGCACCTCCGCGCCACGGCCGGTTCGCTCGCCCCAGACCGTAGCCGATGTTGCGCGCCACGTTCAGATGCGGGAACAACGCGCCTTCCTGCGGCACGAGGCCCACCCCGCGACGTTCGGGTGGCACGTCGGTCACGGTCACGTCGTCTACGGAGACCCGTCCCGACGCTGCGGGATGCAGCCCAGCCGCCACTCGCAACAGCGTGGTCTTGCCGCCACCCGACGGTCCGAGGACGGCGAGCAGATCGCCGCGCGGCACGTCGAGGGTCACATCGGTGACGACTTCGGCGGCGCCGTATCGCGCGGATACATTCTCGATGGTCAGACCGGTCACTCTTCGCCTCCACTTTCCGCGTCGACCCGGCCGCGCAACAGACGTCCCAGCACGAGCGACGGCAGTGCCGCGATGAGGACGAGGATCACCGCATAGGGTGCTGCCGAGCCGTACGCGAGGGTTTCGGTATGTCGCCACATCCCAGTCGCGAGCGTGTCGTGCCCGATGGGGACGAGCAGCAGCGTCGCAGGCAGTTCCTTGGCGATGGTCAGGAATGCCAATGCCGCACCGGCGACCACGCCGGGTGCGGCGATCGGGATCGTCACCCGCAGTCCGGTGAGCAATCGTCCGGAACCGAGAGTTGCGGACGCATCTTCGAGACCCCGGGGGATCGCGGCGACCGCCGCATGGATCGACCCCACCGCGAGAGGGAGGAACAGGACCGCGTAGGCGATCACCAGCATCGGGGTCTGCTGGTACCACTGCGGGAGCAGTCGGATGCCGAAGAACACGAGCGCCAGACCGACGGTGATGCCGGGCAGCGCGAAGCCGATGTAGGCGGCGCTCTCGGTGAAGCGCGACAATCGGGAGTGCGACCGTGCGGCGTAGATGCCCACCGGAAGTGCGAGCACCGTGGTCAGCAACGCACCGAGCGCGGACACCCACAGAGTGTAGGTGGTGGCGGTCCAGATACCGGACCAGTCGACCGCGATCTGCTGTGACCTCCACAACCAGCGGGCCAGGCCCGCGACCGGAACTCCCACGCTCACGACGAGCAGAGCGGTGAGGAAGCCGATCGCCGGCCATCGCCGTGAGCCGAGCATCACGGGTTCGGCCGTGCGCGCGGTGCCGGATCCGATCCGCGCGGTGGCGCCGCGGCGCGCTCTCCGTTCGGCGACGGTCAGCACCACGGCGATCGCGACCAGCACGAGGCCGAAGACAGCGGCGGGCGTGCGATCGAGAAGTCCCCGATAGCTTCCGTAGATCGCCAGGGTGAACGCTTCGTAGCGCATCAATGCGACGGCGCCGAAGTCGCTGAGCGTGTAGAGCGCGACGAGCAGTCCGCCCGCCGCCGCGGTAGGCCACACCTGCCGCAGGGTGACGGTGAGGGTGGCGGCCAGCCGGGACCGGCCGAGAGTGCGGGCCACTTCCTCGAGCCCCGGATCCGCCGAGGCGAGTGCCGCCGCCACGGGCAGATAGACGTAAGGAAAGGACGCGCAGGTCAGGACGAGGGCAGCACCGACGAAACCTTCGAGCGCGGGGAACTGGGCGATCCAGACGAAGCCCGACACGTACGAGGGGATCGCCAAGGGCAGACTCAGGGCCAACGCGAACCAGCGACGGCCGGGGAGATCCGTGCGGGTCGTCAACCATGCTGCGGCGAGCCCCAGGATCAGGCAGGCCACCGTGACCGTCACGGCGAGCGCGCCGCTGCGCCACACCAGTTCGAGAGTGCGTGGCCGGAACACGAGCGAGAAGACCCGCTCGGGGCCGTCCGCGAACGCGCGCATCAGCAGGTGCACGACAGGTGCGAGCGCGAACACGGCAACACCCAGGGCAGCCGTGGCCAAGATCGGCCGGCCGCGTCGGGTGCCGTCGCGCGGGGTAACGAGGGTGATCAGATGAATTCCAGTTCCTGCAGGAGCGCCTGTGTTTCGGCCAGGGACGCCAGTTCGGCCAGTTCGATGTCGGAGGTCCCGATCTCGGAGAGCGGGCGCAGGTCGGTCTGGGTTTCGGTCCCCTCGACGACCGGATACTCCGCGGTCTCGTCGGCGAAATAGGTCTGCGACTCGGGCGAGAGCAACGCTGCCACGAACTGCTCGGCCTGCTCGCGCTGGTCGGTAGTGGCGAGCACCGCGGCGCCGGCGATGTTCACCAGGGCACCGGGATCGCCCGCGTCGAAGAAGTGGAGCTGCACGGCAAGGTTGTCGGCGCCCTTCTCGTCCGCGAGCCCGTACCAGTAGTAGTGATTGGTGAGGCCGAGGGTCACCTGGCCGGTGTCGACGCCCTCCATGAGAGGTCCGTTGCCTTCGAAGGCGACCGGTTCGTTGGCCTTGAACGCCTCGAGCCATTCGCGGGCACCGTCCTCGCCCCGGGAGACACGGAGTCCGGTCACGAACGACTGGAACGACGCATTGGTCGGCGCGAAGCCCACCTGGCCCCTCCACTTCGGGTCGAGGAGCCCGTCGATCCCGCTCGGCAGGTCCTGCGGCTGCACCTTGTCGTCGTTGTAGACCAGGACGCGAGCCCGTGCAGAGGTGGCGACCCAGGTGCCGTCCTCCGCGCGGTAGTTCTCGGGCACCTGATTCGTCACACTCGCGGGCAGCTGCTCGAGCAGACCCGAACGGTCGAGCAGACCGAGCGCGCCGGCATCCTGGCTGAAGACCACATCGGCGGGCGATGCGGCACCTTCTTCGACGAGCTTGCCCGTGATCTCCGGCGTGCCGCCGTAGACGACGTCGATCGGGAAACCGAGAGTGCCTTCGAGCTGTTCGACGAGCGGGCCCACCAGGTTCTCGCTACGCCCGGAATAGAGCGTGAGCGCCTCCCCGTTCGAAGCGTCCGGGGTGGTGTCGCCCGAGCCGCTGTCGCTGCACGCGGCGAGAACGGCGACGAGCGTGGCTGCCGTCAGCCCTGCGCCGATCCGGTGTCGAAGGGACATCGATTCCTCCTGGTATGGGTGAGCTCACACATCCTACCGTTCAGGTAAGCCTGAGCTTATTTCGGGCTGCGTCACGCAGCGCCGAGAACCAGATTCGTCATCACCCGCACACCCACGGCCAGCGCCCGCTCGTCGAGATCGAAGGTGGGCTGGTGGATGTCGAGTTCGGGCCCGACCCCCGGCCACACCCCGAGCCGCCCCATGGCGCCGGGGACGTGTTCGAGATACCACGAGAAGTCTTCTCCCCCACCGGATTGTGGGGTGTCCGCGAGGGCGTCGGGGCCGGTCGCGCGGATCGCGTCCTCGAACATGCGCGCCGACACCTCGTCGTTGACCACCGGCGGCACGCCGCGGCGATAGTTCAGTTCGTAGCTGACACCGGTGGGCGCGAGCAGACCGTGCACGATCTCGCGGACCATCGGTTCGAGCAGCTGCCAGGTGTCGTGGTCGCCGGTGCGGACGGTGCCCGCGAGCATGCCGGTGCGCGGGATCGCGTTCGGTGCCTTGCCGGCGCTGACCGCACCCCACACCATGACGGTGCCGGTGCGCGGATCGATGCGACGGCTGAGCATGCCGGGAAGACCCGTGATGACGGCACCGAGGCCGTAGACGAGATCGCCGGTCAGGTGCGGCCGGGAGGTGTGCCCACCGGGTGAGTCGAGGACGAGTTCGACAGTGTCGGCCGCCGAGGTGATCGCCCCGACCCGCATACCGACCTTGCCCGCCTCGAGACGCGGGTCGCAGTGCAAGGCGAAGATCCGCGCGACCCCGTCGAGTCCGCCCGCCGCGACGACGTCGAGCGCCCCGCCCGGCATGACCTCCTCCGCGGGCTGGAAGACCAGCCGGACACCGATCGGCAATTCGGGCATCGAGGCCAGCGCCAGACCTGCACCGAGCACGACGGTGGTGTGGGCGTCGTGCCCACACACGTGCGAGACACCGGGGACGGTGGATTCGAACGGCAGACCGGTGGCCTCCTGCATCGGCAGGGCGTCCATGTCTGCACGCAGGGCGATGCGCGGTCCGCCGGTCGGACCGAGATCGCA
Organism: Rhodococcus sp. 852002-51564_SCH6189132-a; assembly: GCF_001665495.1. NCBI lineage: Bacteria > Bacillati > Actinomycetota > Actinomycetes > Mycobacteriales > Nocardiaceae > Rhodococcus > Rhodococcus sp. 852002-51564_SCH6189132-a. The sequence continues at coordinate 19,862 of NZ_LZMJ01000086.1, read as the reverse complement.
GATCAGGCCGGTGCCGCGAGGCAGGACCTTCGGCTCCAGTCCGGCCGCGCGCAGGTGCTTCGCGACGAACTCGGTGGTGGCGTACTCCTGCCGGGCGAGCTCGGGATTCGCATGGATGTGACGGCGCCAGAGCGAGAGGTCCTCGGTGTGGCGGTCCAACCACTTCTCGACGTAGGGGTTCATCGACGGCCGACCTGTTCGAGGAGCCGTGCCCGGTGGACCGGATCGGTCGCCGCGCGTACGGCGGTCGCTGCGAGCGCACGCGCTCCGTCGAGTACTGCCCGATCGGCGGACTCGGTGACACACGCGGCCGCGAATGCAGCCTGATGTGTCACCGCGCCACCGGAGTCGAGTCCGATGACCGGATGGATTCCCGGCACCACGTTCGTCACGTTTCCCATGTCGGTACTGCCCAGGGGGCGCGCTCCTTCCTCCTCGACGGGCAGCGGTCGGCGCCCGAGATCGATGATCTCCTCACGATATGCCTGCACCAGCCACGGATCGGGAGTGAGTTCGGTATAGGTCGGCGAGACCGTCCGGATCCGGTGGTTGCATCCGGTGGCCAGCGCCCCGGCGGCGAAGCAGTTGCGTGCGCGGTCGACGAGGTCGTCGAGGAGTTCGCTCGTCCCGGCCCGCAGGTAGTACAGCAGTTCGGTGTGGCTGGGCACGATGTTCGGTGCCGTCCCGCCCTGCGCGACGATGCCGTGGATCTGTTGCCCGGGATGCAGGTGCTGCCGCAGCAGTCCGACCGCGACCTGGGCGACGGTCGCAGCGTCGGCAGCGTTGAGCCCGTATTCGGGGGCCGCGGAGGCGTGCGCCTCGCGGCCGTCGTACTCGACGGCGAGGTCGGCGAGGGCGAGCGACGTCGCCCCGGTGATGTCGAACGGGCCGGGATGCACCATCATCGCCGCACCGACGCCGTCGAAGACGCCGCGTTCGAGCATGAGGACCTTGCCGCCGCCGGTTTCCTCCGCGGGGGTTCCGATGACGCGGACGGTCACGTCGAGTTCGTCGGCGAGCGCAGCGAGACCGATCCCGGCGCCCACGGCCGACGCCGCGATGATGTTGTGGCCGCACGCGTGCCCGATGCCCGGCAGTGCGTCGTACTCGGCGCAGAACGCGAGGACGAGTTCGCCGCTGCCGAACCGCGCATCGAAGGCGGTGGGCAGGTCGGCGATGCCGGTGGTGACCTCGAAATCGTGGTCGCGCAGCACCTCGACGATCTTCGCGGCGCTCCGGTGTTCCTCGAACGCGAGTTCCGGTTCGGCGTGGATGGAATGCGACAGGCCGACGAGGGTGTCGGAAGCAGCCTCGATCGCCGTGGCGTAGTCGGTCGTCACGGGGTCCAGTCTGTCATGCTCACCGCGTCCCGATCGATCGGCGCGTACGACCGGTTCGTCGACTTCGCGGCGGGGCGATCAGCCGAACCGGAAGTTCGACGCGTCGGTCCGGATCTCCAGTGCCGAGATCAGCGGCGCGTGCAGACCGCGCTTGATGCCCGACAGATTCGGCCCGCGGGTGGCGGTGAGCGCCGCTGCGCGCTCGACCGCCGTTGAGAGCACGGCGTCACCGGTGACGGCCTGCTCGGCGATGCCCGCGGCCACGGCGTCCTCACCGCCGTAGCGACGGCCGGTGGTGATGGCCTCGACCGCCGTCTGGATCGGCAGGCGGGAACGGATCAGCGCGGACATCCCGACGGTGAACGGCATGTTCAGCTGCACCTCGGGCAGACACCAGTAGCCGCGGTCGCCGCGCATCACCCGGAAGTCGTGCACGAGCGCGAGCATCGCGCCGGCACCGAAGGCGTGCCCCTGCACGGCCGCGACCGTCGCCGCCGGGAAGGTGAGCAGCCGCACATAGAGGGCGTGGACGGAGTCCAGATAGCCCGGCAGATCCGGCAGGTTCGCGCCGACCCAGTCGATGTCGAGTCCGTTGCTCCAGAACTTTCCGGTCGCCGCGGTCACGAGGGCGGCGGGTCCGTCGTGCGCTTCCACCTCGTCGAGGAGGGAGTGGATCGCGGCGAGACGATCGGGGTGGAACCGGTTCTCGGAGACCTCCGCGTCACGGTCACCGAGATGCAGGACGAAGACGTCGCCGTCACGTTCGAGGTAAGGCATGCGCGTCAGCATACCGCGCCTACTTACCCACGAGTAACAAGCTGTGAGCGATTAGGGTCCGATGCCATGGGAGAACCCGATCACGTCTTCGACCCCACCGCGGCCGCCGACGCCGCAGCCGCCGCTCTCGCCGAACGGACGGGGGTCGCCGAACACTCCGTCGCCGTCGTCCTCGGGTCCGGCTGGCGGGCCGCAGTCGAGAGTTTCGGCATCCCCGTCGCCACGATCCCGATGAGCGAGCTGCCCGGCTTCGCACCGCCGACGGCGGCAGGGCATGCCGGTAACATCCACTCCGTGCGCGCCGGTGACAACGCCGTCCTCGTCCTCGCCGGCCGCATCCACGCCTACGAGGGGCACGACCTCGCCCGCGTCGTCCATCCCGTGCGCACGGCAGTCGCAGCGGGTGCCCGCACCGTCGTCCTCACCAATGCGGCGGGCGGCATCGATCCCGAGTTCTCCGTGGGACAACCGGTTCTCATCTCGGACCACCTCAATCTCACCGGTCGCTCGCCGCTGGTGGGTGCCCAGTTCGTCGACCTCGTCGACGCCTACTCGCCGGATCTTCGTGCACTCGCCTGCGAGATCGATCCGTCGCTGCGCGAAGGGGTCTACGCCGGTCTGCCCGGGCCGCACTACGAGACCCCGGCGGAGATCCGGATGCTGCGCACCCTCGGCGCCGACCTCGTCGGCATGTCCACGGTCCACGAGACCATCGCGGCGCGCGCGGCCGGAGCGCGCGTGCTCGCGGTCTCGCTGGTGACCAACGCCGCGGCCGGCATCACCGGCGCTCCCCTCGACCACACCGAGGTACTGGCCGCGGGTCGTGCGGCCGCGACCCGGATGGGCGATCTTCTGCGCGATCTGGCGGCCCGGCTGTGACGCTGCGATTCGGCACCGCGGGGTTGCGCGGCCCGGTCGGCGACGGACCGGACTGCATGAACGTACCCGTCGTCGTCCGCACCACCGCCGGACTCGCGGCGTGGCTCGAGGCGAACGGGCAGGGCGACGGCACCGTCGTCGTCGGCCGCGACGCCCGTACGGGCTCGGCGGAATTCCACACCGCCGCGGCAGAGGTTCTCGCCGCGGCCGGCTTCGAGGTCGTCGCCTTCGGAGAGCCGCTCCCCACCCCGCTGACCGCCTTCGCGGTACGGGCGCTGGGCGCCGTTGCGGGCGTGCAGATCACGGCATCGCACAATCCCGCCGCCGACAACGGGTACAAGGTCTATCTCGCCGACGGAGCGCAACTGGCCGCACCCGCCGATCGGGAGATCGAAACGGCGATCGACGCCGTCGGTTCCGCCGCGGACGTGCCCCGGATGCCGGTCGCGCCGTCGGGTGACGACCTCGTCGACCGCTATCTCGCCCGGGTCGCGTCGCTCCCCCACTCACCGCACCGAGGCATGCGCATCGCCCTGACGGCACTGCACGGTGTCGGCGGCGAGACGGCAGTCGCGGCCCTGCGTTCCGCGGGATTCGACGACATCCACGTCGTGGCGTCCCAGTTCGCACCCGACCCGGCGTTTCCCACCGTCGCCTTCCCCAACCCCGAGGAACCGGGCGCAACAGAGGCTCTGCTCGCGCTGGCGGCCGAGGTCGACGCCGACATCGCCCTGGCGCTCGATCCCGATGCCGATCGTTGCGCCGTCGGTGTCCCGGGCCCGCGGGGATGGACGATGCTGCGCGGCGACGAGACCGGGGTCCTGCTCGGCGACCGGATCCTCGCGTCGTCACCGCCCGGCTCACTGGTCGCGACCACCATTGTCTCGTCGACCATGCTGGGGCGACTCGCGACCGCACGCGGCGCGCGATATGCGCAGACGCTCACGGGTTTCAAGTGGCTCGCCCGCGCCGGTGACGGCCTCGTCTACGCGTACGAGGAGGCGATCGGGCACTGCGTCGATCCGGACGCTGTGCGCGACAAGGACGGCATCGCGACCGCCGTAATGGTCGCCGACTACGCGGCCGATTTGAAGAAGGCCGGCCGGACACTGCTCGACGCACTCGACGACCTGCATCGCGAACTCGGTGTCCACGTCGGCGATCAGGTGTCGATCCGCGTCGACGACCTGCAGCGCATCGGCACCGTGATGACGCGACTGCGTGCGGAGCCGCCGACGACCCTCGCGGGTCTGGAGGTGACCGCGACCGATCTCGCCGAGAGCCCGGGACCGATGCACACCGACGCTCTCGTCTTCGAGAGTCGCGAGGACGTCGCGGGCGGGCCGAGGGTGCGCGTGGTGGTGCGCCCCTCGGGCACCGAACCGAAGCTCAAGGTCTACCTGGAGGTGGTCACGGAGCGGGACCGCCCGGCGGCGGAAGCGATACTCGACGCCCTGCGCGGATGGGCGGCCTCGCTCGGTGACGAGAACCCCTGACCCGGCCGGATCCGGCCGGGTCAGGATCCGATTCGATCAGACCTGCTGCTACAATCAAACCTGCTGCGGCACACCGTAAGTGACGACGGTGTTCCGGTCGGCGGTGACAGCCTTCAGGTACGGACGGATCATCACCGGCCCGATGGCTCCCGAGACCGAGCCGTGCACGCCGGCGATCCGGATGGTCGTCGAGCTGCCGTCGAACTCGAAGCCCTCGACGATCGGGACGGACGTGATGCCGCCCGGCTCGAGCGGGATCTCGATCTCCTGGGACGGGATGATGTCGCCGCTGAGCGAACCACCCGCCTCCAGGCCGAGATCGAGCGAGGCACCACCTTCGTTGTCGAGCGAGAGGCCGATGGCCGCACCGTTGTCCACACCCCAGGACAGGCTCGGAGTGATGACGGTGACCGTCGCCCCCGGCAGCGCGACCGGGTAGCCGACCTGGAAACCGACCTCCACCGCCGTCCCGACGAAGTTCGCCGCGTTCGGACCGGTGATCCGAACGGTAGCAATCTCGTCGTGGAAGAACTCGACACTCAGCGGTGAGCTGTCGAGCGGCGGCACCGACTGTGTCGAGGTGTCGGCCTGGATCACTTCGATCGCGTGCCCTCCGTCCAACGGGAGGATGCGCGAGTTGTCGACAGCGGCCGGCAGCCGTGCCGTGACTCGTCACTGCGGCGAGGACGGCGACCGCGCCCACCGAAGCCGCTCTGACACTTCCACGAATCAGATTGCGGGAGAAGATTCTTGCCATTCCGCCGACCCCATCTCTGGCTACACCTACGCAGTGGCCTTCACACGGAGCACACCGAGCGTAAGAAGAAATCGAGACCTGCGGGTTGTTCTTCGATAACGAGATGACTGCGGTCGGGTGTCACATCCGTACCGTCAGTCACACGAGTAACACACGACGCGCGGTTTATCGCGGCCCGAACTGCCTGTCCCCCGCATCGCCGAGACCCGGCACGATGTACTTGTTCTCGTTGAGACCTTCATCGACCGACGCCGTGACCAACCGGACCGGATGACCCGAGGCAGCAAGGGCCTCGACGCCCTGCGGCGCCGCGACCACACAGATCGCGGTGATATCCGTGGCACCGCGCTGGGCGAGGATGTCGAGAGTGTGCACCATCGACCCCCCGGTCGCGAGCATCGGGTCGAGCACGAAGACGGGAAGACCCGACAGGTCCTCCGGCAACGACTCCAGATAGGGCACCGGCTCGAAGGTCTTCTCGTCACGAGCGAGACCGACGAAACCGACCTGCGCCTGGGGAATCAGGGCGTGGGCCTGTTCGACCATGCCGAGGCCGGCGCGAAGAACCGGGACGAGCAGCGGAGGCTGCTGCAACCGTACCCCCGTCGTCACCGCGACCGGCGTCTTGACGTCGAACGTCTCGGTGGGCGCATCGCGCACCGCCTCGTAGACGAGCATCTGGGTGAGCCGCCTCAACGCGTGCCGGAAGGCAGCGTTGTCGCTGCGTTCGTCGCGAAGGATGGTCAGGAGCGAAGCAGCGAGCGGATGGTCGACGACGAGCGAATCCATGTCCGAAGGATAGAACGACGGAACCGATCGGCAGTCGGGTGCGTCGAACCAGGCAGGGACGGAACCCTCCGAAGGTGCCGAATCCCACATCAACGACGCGAGAGGCGACGAGGTGACCGAGAACTCCGGTAGGGACGCGATACGGATCGACACGAGTGCCGTCGGGAGGTTCGGCGACGACGCCGTCGAACTCGCCGCGCGCCTGCACGAGGCCGCCGAACGGACACGGCACGGCGACCCCTCGGCGCTGAGCGCCGCACTGGGTCCGATCGGGGCACCCGTGCTCGCCGCTCTCACCGCGACCCACTCCGCGCACGTGCGCGATCTCGGCCGGCTCGGCGACCTGCTCGGCGGAATGGGAGACGCCGCGAAGGCCTCCGTGGCCGCCTACGAGCACACCACCGACGACACCGCCGCACGACTCGACTCCGTCGTGGAGTCACTGTGATCGGAGGGGATCTGCTCGTCGCTCCGCTGACCGGCCTGCTCGACGCGTTCGGCACCGCGCTGCCACCCGGCGTCGATCCGGGCGAGATGGTGCGCATCGGTGCGCAGTGGGCCGAGGAGGTACATGCGACCGGGCGCGACGCTGTCGCCGAGCTCGCCTGGGCCTGGGGTGGCCCGGCCGCCTCGCAGGCGATCGCGAGTGCCGAGCAGGTCCTCGCCGACGTCCTCGCGGCGGCCGATCGTGGGTCGGCACTGGCCGGGATCGCGCTCGAGGCGACCGTCACGGTGGTCACCGGTGCGGCCGAGATAGCTCGTCTCGTCGACTCGTTCGTCACCTTCGCCGAGCAGGCCGCACCCGCGACGTCGCTTCCACAGGGGCAGCTCGCGCTCCTCGCAGTGGCGATCGACCACCTCGTCGCCGGGCTGGACGTGCTGACACAGGTGACCGGAACGCTCGCGGAGCTGACCGATCGGGCGTCCGCACTCCTTCCACCCGAGCCCTCCGCTCCCCCGATCGACTCCGGCCACCATCCCGGCCCCGACCCGGCCGGCGACGAGCCACGTTCGCTCCACACCTTCGGTGGAGGGCTCTCGACGGGCGTGGAGGTGCGGCTTCCGGACGGCAGCGTCAGCCTGGCACCGAACGAGACCGCTGCGGCAGCGGTGCGTCACGCCCTCGCCCAGCAGGGCACCCCGTACGTGTGGGGCGGCACGAGTCCCGGCTCCGGCCTCGACTGCAGCGGACTGACGCAGTACGCCTACGCGCAGGCCGGGGTCGAACTGCCGCGGTTGGCCCAGGAACAGGACGTCGGCACACGGGTGGATCCTGCGGCCGCCCTGCCCGGAGACCTCGTCGTGTGGGACGGGCACGTGGCGATGGTGGTGGGCAACGGCCTCATGGTCGAGGCGGGCGACCCCGTCTCCGTGACGCCGATGCGCACCAGCAACGGTGGAATGGCCTTCCACGGTGTCTACCGCCCGACCGCCGGCTGATTCCGGAGAATCTCCGCACCGGGCGGGAACCGGCCGGGCTCGCGCTGCGTCCAACCCGATATGGACAGCACAACGACGGAACCGATCACGGCCACCGCCCACAACCGGGCCGGGACGATCTCGGTGCGCACGACGGACGGTGGACTACCCGTGGACCTTCGCATCGACCCCCGCGAGTTACGTTACGGAGCAAGGCAACTGGCCGATCAGATCCTCGCCTTGAACCGGCAGGCCGCTCTCGAGGCCGCGGTGGTCCGCGGCGAACGCCTCGCCGCCGAAGGTGTCCCCCGCGAGATCCTCGACCGGATGCGGCTGCCGTCCCGCGCCGACCTGGCGGACGGACCGACCGATCGTCGTGGAAGTCTCGTTCGATGAGCGAACCGATGGTGGGAGCGATCGTCGACCGAGCCCACGTCCGGCTCGATGCGCTCGAACGCACGGTGGAGAGGCTCGGCGCGGTCCGGGGCACCGCGAGCAGTCCCGACGGACGCGTGACCGCCCGTGTGGACGGTTCGGGAGCGCTCGAAGGACTCGAGCTGGCCGAGCCGATCGGCGGCACCGACCCCCGCGAACTGGCCGCGGTGATTCTCGCGACCGTGCACGACGCCGCACGGCAGGCCGCTGCCGCGCGCGTCTCCGCGATGGACGAGCTCCGCGCGGCCCTCGACGCGAGCGACGCCGGTCCGGTCGCCGTCGGTCACCACCCGGTCACCGTCGGCGACCGTCCGGTAACGCGATGAAACCGATAGCGAGCCGCCCCCGGCTATATTCTCGGCGCCGACATGGCTAGGCTTCGCGCCATGGCTGGAGACATCGTCCCGATCGAGCTCGGTCTCACCGACGGCAACCTCGTGACGCTCTGGGCGCCGCGCTGGCGCGAAGGCGACGACGAGTGGGAGGCATTCCTCGGCCACGGCGACGATCTGTACGCCTTCCCGTCGGTCCCCGAGCTCGTAGCGTTCGTGCGTTCGGGTGCCGACAACGACCTCGTCGAGCACGAGGCGTGGCCGATCGTGTCCAAGCTTGCGGCCTCGGAGTTCGAACCCGACGAACCGCACACCTACGACCTCGTCGGCGTCCCCGAACTCGTGGCCGACGATCCGGATCCCGTGTCGGTGTCCGAGCTGCAGGACACCTTCGACATCGTGAGCATCCTCGGCGACGTCTGCGATCTCGACGTCGTGACGAAGTTCTTCGAACGCGAGGAGATCGACCTCCTGTTGCAGCACGGTGTCTCGGCCTTCCGCACGCGTGAGGGCCTCGACCTGTGGAATCGCGTCGGGACCGCGGTCGCGCAGGACTGGGACGGCGTGATCGACGCGCTCGACGCCGTGATCTCCACTCCCGACGTCGATGCCGCCGTGGTCGCCGAGATCGAATCCGAGCTCGTCGCGGTCGACGAGAACGAGGTCGAGGCCGACGACACGGTCGAGGACGTCGACGCCGACGACGAGTACGAGTTCATCGACACCGATGACGAGGACGACGGCTACGAGTTCTGGGCCCGGGTCGGCATCGATCCCATCCGGATCATCACGACCGACGGCACCTGGTACTCGCTGCGGTGCTACGTGAACGACGACGCCGTCTTCCTCGGCCACGACGGCACGATCGACGTCTTCCCGTCCGAGCGCGCGCTGGCCCGCCACCTCGCCGACAACCACGACCACGACCTCGCGACGCTCGAGCCGTACACGGAGATCCAGCTCGCCGCCGTCGACGGATCGCTCGACGTGACGGTCACCGACGACAACGTCTATGTGCTCACCGGGATCGCCGACGACATCGCTCAGGGTGTTGCGGCCGTCGACCCCGACCAGCTCGAACTCGCGGTCGAGTTGTTCGTCGACGCAGCGAACTTCGCGGACGACGACTCGACGGAGGCCGCGCTCGCCGCGTCCACGGAACTCGGCTGGTTCGTCAACCACGTGATCGAACCCGACTCGGGACACACGGCACCCAAGCCGCCGTTCGACACCGAATCCCTCGCCTGGCGCGAGCTCGAGCGCGAGTTCGAAGCGCGACTGCGTCGGCACTGACGCGCGTCGCGTCGGGTCGGCACTGACGCGGGTCGCGTCGGGTCGGCACTGACGCGGGTCGCGTCGGGTCGGCACTGACGCGCGTCGCGTCGGGTCGGCACTGACGCGCGTCGCGTCGGGTCGGCACTGACGGCAGCTCCACTTGGGCACTCCGGCGCGCGAAGTGGTCACAAGAGCGCGTTGTAACGCGCTCCGATGACCATTTCCCGCCCCGCGCACCCATAGGGGTATCTGCGGGTCGCGGTCTCTACCCGACGAGGACGGCGTATCCAGGCTTGATGACGTCGTCGATCAGTTCCAGTCGCTGGTCGAACGGGAGGAAGGCCGACTTCATCGCGTTGATCGTGAACCGTTCGAGGTCGACCCAGCTGTAGTCGAAGGTCTCGACGAGCCGCACCATCTCCTGCGTCATCGTGGTGTCGCTCATCAACCGGTTGTCGGTGTTGACGGTGACGCGGAAGCGCAGGCGGGCCAGCAGGTCGAAGGGATGCTCGGCGAGCGTGCGCACCGCGCCGGTCTGCACGTTCGACGACGGGCACAGTTCGAGGGGGATGCGCTTGTCGCGGATGTAGTTCGCGAGCCGGCCCAGAGTGGCGCTTCCGTCGTCGTGCACTTCGATGTCGTCGACGATGCGCACACCGTGGCCTAGTCTGTCGGTGCCGCAGAAGGCGACCGCTTCGTGGATGGACGGGAGCCCGAACGCCTCACCGGCGTGGATCGTGAAGTGCGCGTTGGCCGCGCGGGTGTACTCGAAGGCGTCGAGATGACGGCTGGGCGGGTTGCCCGCTTCGGCGCCGGCGATGTCGAATCCCGCCACGCCGCGGTCCCGGAAGCGCACGGCGAGTTCGGCGATCTCCAACGAGCGTGCAGCGTGCCGCATCGCAGTGAGCAGGCAGCGCACCCGGATGCGACGACCACCGGCGGCCACCTCCGATTCCCCGGCTCGGAAGCCTTCGAGGACGCGCTCGACGACCTCGTCCAGAGACAGTCCCTTCTCCAGGTGCTGCTCGGGCGCGAACCGCACCTCGGCGTACACCACGCCGTCGTCGGCGAGGTCGAGGACGCACTCGCGTGCGACGCGTTCGAGTCCTTCTGCCGTCTGCATCACGGCGACGGTGTGCTCGAAGGTCTGGAGATAGCGTTCGAGCGAGCCACTGTCGGCGGATTCGCGGAACCAGCGGGCGAGATCCGCTTCGGTGTCCGCGGGCAACGACCACCCGCACGCGTCCGCGAGTTCGAGGACCGTCCGGGGACGGAGTCCGCCGTCCAGGTGATCGTGTAGGACCACTTTGGGTGCGGTGCGAACGAGTTCGGGAGTCAGACGGCCGTTCATGATCGGGACGGTAGTCGGCGGCGGCCGGTTCCGCTCGGTCTCCGGCCACCGAGCCCCTACGCCCGGATCCGTTCGATCACGAGCGGCTGCCGAACGGGGGCCGTGTCGGAGATTCGGACACCGCCGCGGAGGGCGGCGAGCGCGTCGGGGATACGTCCCGGAGTGTCGGTGTGCAGCGTCGCGATCGGCTGCCCCGCGCGGACGCGATCACCGAGGACCGCGTGCAGTTCGATACCGGCCCCGGGCTGCACGTCCTGACCCTGCCGTTCGCGACCGGCTCCGAGCCGCCAGGCGGCGATACCGACCTTGTACGCGTCGAGTTCGGAGACCACCCCGTCCGCGTCGGCGTGGAAGGTCTCGGTGTGGGTCGCGACCGGCAACGGCGCCGCGGGGTCGCCGCCCTGGGCGGCGATCATCGCGTTCCACCGGTCCATTGCGGTGCCGTCGCGCAGTCGGTCGGCGGGATCGACATCGTCGACACCGGCGGCGGCGAGCATCTCGCGGGCCAGGGCCAGGGTCAGCTCGACGACGTCGTCGGGTCCGCCGCCGGCGAGCACCTCGACGGCCTCCCGGACCTCGAGCGCGTTGCCCGCCGTGCGCCCGAGCGGGCTGTCCATGCGGGTGAGCAGGGCCGTCGTGGGCAGCCCTTCGTCGGTGCCGAGTTCGACCATGGTGCGCGCCAGCTCGCGGGCCTCGCCGAGTTCCTTCATGAAGGCGCCGCTGCCGACCTTCACATCGAGGACGAGGGCTCCGGTGCCCTCGGCGATCTTCTTGCTCATGATCGAGCTGGCGATGAGCGGGATCGACTCGACGGTCCCGGTGACGTCGCGCAGCGCGTAGAGCTTGCGGTCGGCGGGGGCGAGATCGGCACTCGCCGCGCACACGACCGCACCGACGGCCGGGTCGCTGAGAATCTCGGCGATCTCCGCGGTGGTCAGATCGGCCTTCCAGCCGGGGATCGCCTCGAGCTTGTCCAGGGTGCCGCCGGTGTGACCGAGACCGCGGCCCGACAATTGCGGGACCGCGACGCCGCAGGCCGCGACGAGCGGTGCGAGCGGCAGTGTGATCTTGTCCCCCACACCGCCTGTCGAGTGTTTGTCGACGGTGCGCAGGCCGAGAGCGGAGAAATCGAGACGACGACCGGAGTCGATCATGGCGGTGGTCCAGCGTGCCGTCTCGACCCGGCTCATGCCGCGAAACCAGACTGCCATCGCCAGGGCCGACATCTGGGCGTCGGAGACGATCTCGTGGGTGAACGCCTCGATGACCCAGTCGATCTCGGCGCCGGAGAGCTCGTGTCCGTCGCGCTTGCGGCGGATGACGGTGACGATGTCAGGCACGGCGGTCCTCGTTCTCCCGCACGGCCGCCAGATCGTCGGGGCCGAACGCGTCGGGGAGGAGCTCGCAGAGGCGACGCGGGCCACCCTGGGCGTCGACCTCGAGATCGGGACCGCCGTGTTCGAAAAGCACCTGCCGGCACCGGCCGCACGGGGTCAGGACGTGGCCTCGGGAGTCGCAGACGGCGACGGCCCGCAGACGCCCTCCACCCTGGGCGAACAAGTTACCGACGAGTACACATTCGGCACACAGCCCCAGTCCGTGTGAGACATTTTCCACATTGCACCCGAGGACCATCCGACCGTCGACGGTGAGGCCGGCAGCCCCCACCGGGAACCCGGAGTAGGGGGCGTAGGCTCGACCCATCACCTCATGTGCTTTGGCGCGCAACATTTTCCAGTCGATGTCCGGCATGGTTCCCCATCCTGTCACGGTGGCGTGGACGACGGTAGGTGACCCCCACTGCGCCAGATCACAGTTGGAAAGGCAAACCTAACTTCGCTTTTGGGGCCTGTACGAATGGCGCAGGAGATTGGTTCCCGAGTTTGGGATGGGTCTAGAGTCGATCCAAGTCGGTTCAGGTTCACGTCGGGCCCGTACTGCGGAATCCCCCACAGGTAGGAGCAGCTCGACGCGTCCACCATTGACGTTGGAGGCACAGCACTCGATGAGCAGCACGACTGAAGCCGCCCCCGCAAAGGCGGGGCGCACACGGTCGCTTTACCGGGGAGACCCCGGCATGTGGTCCTGGGTATTGCACCGGATCACGGGCGTGGCGACATTCTTCTTCCTTTTCGTCCACGTCCTCGACACCGCACTCGTCCGGGTCAACCCCGAGACCTACGACGCGGTGATCGATACGTACAAGAACCCGATCGTCGGCCTCATGGAGCTCGGCCTGGTCGCGATGGTCCTGTACCACGCACTCAACGGCCTGCGGGTCATGCTCGTGGACTTCTGGTCGAAGGGCCCGAAGTACCAGCGCGTGATGCTCTGGACGATCCTCGCGATCTGGTTCGTGGTGATGATCCCCGCGGCCGTTCGCATCCTCTTCAACACGTTTGCGGGGCACTGACATGACCGAAGCGAAGACTCTGGGTAAGGAATACGACCGGCCCGCAGGCCTCGACAACCCGCGCACGCCGCGGCGTGCCGCGAAGAACAACTTCGAGCTCTACGCCTGGTTGTTCATGCGCCTGTCCGGCCTGGCCCTGATCATCCTGGTCCTCGGTCACCTCTTCATCATGCTGATGCTCGATGACGGCGTGCACCGCATCAACTTCGCGTTCGTCGCAGGCCGCTGGTCCAGCCCGTTCTGGCAGTTCTGGGACCTGTCGATGCTGTGGCTCGCACAGCTCCACGGCGGTAACGGTCTGCGCACCGTCATCGCGGACTACGCACGTAAGGACTCCACCCGGTTCTGGCTCAACACGATCCTCGTCGTGTCGATGATCCTGATCATGGGCCTGGGCACCTACGTGATCTTCACCTTCGACCCGAACATCACGGCGAGCTAGGGGAGCCGAACCTTCATGCAGGAACATCGTTACGACGTAGTCATCGTCGGCGCCGGCGGCGCCGGCATGCGTGCGGCCATCGAAGCCGGCCCGCGTGCGCGCACCGCAGTGCTCACGAAGCTCTACCCCACCCGCAGCCACACCGGCGCCGCTCAGGGTGGCATGTGCGCCGCCCTCGCGAACGTCGAAGAGGACAACTGGGAGTGGCACACCTTCGACACCGTCAAGGGTGGCGACTACCTGGTCGACCAGGACGCTGCGGAGATCATGGCCAAGGAGGCCATCGACGCCGTTCTCGACCTCGAGAAGATGGGTCTTCCGTTCAACCGGACGCCCGAGGGCAAGATCGACCAGCGTCGCTTCGGTGGTCACACCCGCGACCACGGTAAGGCCCCGGTCCGTCGCGCGTGCTACGCCGCCGACCGCACCGGCCACATGATTCTGCAGACGCTGTACCAGAACTGCGTCAAGCACGACGTCGAGTTCTTCAACGAGTTCTACGCACTCGACATCACCCTCACCGAGACCGAGAACGGTCCCGTCGCGACGGGTGTCATCGCGTACGAGCTCGCGACCGGCGAGATCCACGTCTTCCACGCCAAGGCCATCGTCTTCGCGACGGGCGGCTCGGGCCGTATGTACAAGACGACGTCGAACGCCCACACCCTCACCGGTGACGGCCTCGGCATCATCTTCCGCAAGGGCCTGCCGCTCGAGGACATGGAGTTCCACCAGTTCCACCCGACGGGCCTGGCCGGTCTCGGCATCCTCATCTCGGAGGCCGTGCGTGGCGAGGGCGGCATCCTCCGCAATGCCGACGGCGAGCGGTTCATGGAGCGCTACGCCCCCACCATCAAGGACCTCGCGCCCCGCGACATCGTCGCCCGCTCGATGGTGCTCGAGGTGCTCGAGGGTCGCGGCGCCGGACCGAACAAGGATTACGTCTACATCGACGTGACCCACCTCGGCGAGGACGTCCTCGAGGAGAAGCTCCCCGACATCACCGAGTTCTCCCGCACCTACCTCGGTGTCGACCCCGTCACCGAGCTCGTGCCCGTGTTCCCGACCTGCCACTACGTCATGGGCGGTATCCCGACCAACGTCGACGGCGAGGTCCTCCGCGACAACGAGAACGTCGTGCCCGGCCTGTACGCGGCCGGCGAGTGCGCGTGCGTGTCCGTCCACGGCGCCAACCGTCTCGGCACCAACTCGCTGCTCGACATCAACGTCTTCGGTCGTCGCGCCGGCATCGCCGCCGCGGAGTACGCCAACAGCACGAAGCACGTCGAGATGCCCGAGCAGCCGACGAAGTACGTCGACGACTGGCTCGATCTGATCCTGCACCAGGGCGGCAAGGAGCGGGTGGCCGACATCCGCACCGAGCTGCAGCAGACGATGGACAACAACGCGTCGGTGTTCCGCACCGAGGAGACGTTGACGCAGGCGCTCAACGACATCCACGAGCTGAAGAAGCGCTACAAGGAGATCACGGTCCACGACAAGGGCAAGCGCTACAACAGCGACCTGCTCGAGGCGCTGGAGCTCGGCTTCCTCCTCGAGATGGCCGAGGTCACCGTCGTCGGCGCGCTGAACCGCAAGGAATCGCGTGGCGGACACGCCCGCGAGGACTACCCGAAGCGCGACGACGAGAACTTCCTCAAGCACACCATGGCGTACAAGGTGGGCGAGGAACTGATCTCCGACATTCGCCTGGACTACAAGCCGGTGGTCCAGACCCGGTACGAGCCCATGGAGCGTAAGTACTGATGACAACCATCGAGAAGACCGACACGGGCGCGTCGACACTGCCGCCCGTGCCCGAGGGCGCGACGATGGTCACCCTCAAGATCGCCCGGTTCAACCCGGAGGACGACAAGGGTCAGCACTGGGATTCGTTCCAGGTGCCGGCGCTGCCGTCCGACCGTCTGCTCAACCTGTTGGGCTACGTCAAGGGTTACCTCGACGGCACGCTCACCTTCCGTCGCAGCTGCGCCCACGGCGTGTGCGGCTCGGACGCGATGCGTGTCAACGGCGTCAACCGTCTCGCCTGCAAGATCCTCATGAAGGACATGCTGGACAAGAACGGCAAGGACGTCACGATCACGATCGAGCCGATCCGTGGCCTTCCGGTCGAGAAGGACCTCGTCGTCGACATGGAACCCTTCTTCGACGCCTACCGCGCCGTGAAGCCGTTCCTCATCGCCTCCGGCAACGAGCCGACCCGCGAGCGTATCCAGTCGCAGGCCGACCGTGCCCGGTTCGACGACACCACCAAGTGCATCCTGTGCGCGTGCTGCACCACCTCGTGCCCGGTGTACTGGAGCGACGGCAGCTACTTCGGCCCCGCCGCGATCGTCAACGCGCACCGGTTCATCTTCGATTCGCGTGACGAGGGTGCCTCCGAGCGGCTGGACATCCTCAACGACAAGGAAGGCGTGTGGCGCTGCCGCACCACCTTCAACTGCACCGACGCGTGCCCCCGTGGCATCCAGGTGACGAAGGCGATCCAGGAGGTCAAGCGCGCGCTCATGTTCGCTCGCTGATCACCTCGCACGACAGCAGGTCCGTCCCTTCGGGGACGGACCTGCTGTCGTCGGTGCCCACTCCGCTGTGCCCACTCCGCTGCGCCCACTCCCCTGTGCTCCGTTGCCGGTGGCCGCACCGATGCGGATCAGCGTCCGCGTGCGAACAGGAAGCCCGCGACCCACCCGACCGCGAAGATGATGACGAGCACCAGCCACAGCGGTGCCTGCAGCGAGATCCAGAAGAGGTCGATGCTCGTACTGTTGCGGTTCTGGAGAACGAACAGCGCAGCGAGCAGGACCAGGACGGCCGCGAGCGCTCTGCGCGGAGTCACCCGGAACGCGCGTTGGGGCGCGGCGGATCGCGACTGTTTTGCCACGCCTCCATCGTCGCCCGTCCGCGGCACGATCGGCACCCCCGAACCGAGTTTTCACCCCGGGAGTTCGCTCATTTCCTCCGGAAGCGCAGCCCGGCGAGGAGTCCACCGACCAGGCCCGCACCGAGGATTGCGGCGCCGCGGCGCGCGTCGAGACCCTCGTGCACCTCGAGGCGAGGCGTGATGACCGCCCCTGTGGGCGCGGGATGGTGTGCGAGTGCGAGGCTCGCTCGGGACGTCGCTGCGAACGCGGTGCAGAAGAGCACCAGGCGGGCCGTGAGGTTACCGAACACGAGGATGCCGAGGATCGGGCCGAAGGCGACGCCCGCCGGGCCGTTGAGCACACGTTCGAGGTAGATCGAACCCGTCTGCTTGAGCAGTTCGAAACCGATCCCGGCGATCGCACCCGCGACGAGCGCGCTGCGGAACGGAACGGGTTCGCGGGGCAGGCGAGCGATCACCCAGGTGAACACCAGACCGGTGGCGGCAGTGGCCGCCACCAGAGCCAGAATTCGCAGACCCACGCCGATGCCGACGAGATTCTCCATGTTGAGCAGCTCGACGATCCTGCGCGCGATCGGCCCGCTGCTCAGCGCCGAGAGCCCCAACGACACGGTCATCGCGAGTCCGAGACTGAGAAGTGCGCCCCCGTCGCGCAACTTCACTACGAAGAAGTTGCCCTTGTCGCGCGGGTGCTCCCACATGGCGGTGAGGGCTTCGCGAAGATTCGTGATCCAGCCCAGACCGGCATACGAGGCGGTGAGCAGGCCGATGAGGCCGACCGCGCCGCGGGATTCGATCGCCGAGTCGATCAGGCTCTGCACGGTGCCGCCGAGCTGACCGGGAATGTTCTCGGAGATGACCTGCCGGATCTCGTCGAGCAGTTCGGGTCGCCCGGCAAGCACGAAACCGGCCAGCGAGAACACGACCATGATGATCGGGACGATCGCCAGCACCGTGAAGTAGGTCAGACCGGCCGCGTAGTAGTCGCCCTTGTTCTCCTGGTACCGAACCCCGGCCCGGAGGATGCGGTCGAGCACGGGATGGGCCGCGCGTTGACGCTCGAGAAATCCCGGCTTCTCGTCGGGTTCGCCGGCCATCCGGGTGCTCCTTCGTCTAGGTCCGCGGCAGGAAACCCACCTTGTCATAGACCTGCGCCAAGGTGCGGGATGCGACCTCGCGAGCGCGGTCCGCGCCGCCCGCGAGAATGCGGTTCAGTTCGGCCGGGTCGGCCAGGTACTCGTCGACCTTGGTGCGGATCGGGGTGACGAACTCGGTGAGGACCTCTGCGGTGTCGGCCTTCAGATCGCCGTAACCCTTGCCCTCGTAGCCGGCGACGAGTTCGTCGACGCTGCGACCCGACAGCGCAGACTGGATCGTGAGCAGGTTCGACACCCCGGGCTTGTTCTCCCGGTCGAAACGGATCTCCCGCTCGTTGTCGGTCACCGCGGAGCGGATCTTCTTCGCCGACACCTTCGGATCGTCGAGGAGATTGATCAGGCCCGCGTCGGTCGTCGCGGACTTGCTCATCTTCGACGTCGGATCCTGCAGATCGTAGATCTTCGCGGTCTCCTTCACGATCGTCGGCTCGGGGACGACGAAGGTCTTGCCGAAGCGGGAGTTGAAGCGCTGCGCGAGATCTCGCGTGAGTTCGAGGTGCTGACGCTGGTCCTCCCCCACCGGCACGTGGCTCGCGCGGTAGAGCAGGATGTCGGCGGCCATGAGGATCGGATAGGTGAACAGGCCGACGCCGGCGTGCTCGGTGCCCTGCTTGGCCGACTTGTCCTTGAACTGCGTCATCCGGCTGGCCTCACCGAAACCGGTGATGCAGCTCAGGACCCAGGCGAGCTCGGCGTGCTCGGGCACCTGGCTCTGCACGAACAGCACGGACTTCTCCGGATCGATACCGATCGCGAGCAACTGCGCCACGGAGACGAGCACTCGCTTGCGCAGCAGCTTCGGCTCGTGCGGAACGGTGATCGCGTGCAGATCGGGGATGAAGTAGAAGGCGTCGTTCTCGTCCTGCGCCGGAACCCACTGCGCCAGCGCCCCGAGGAAGTTCCCGAGGTGGAACGAATCCGAGGTGGGCTGGATGCCGGACAGCACACGGGGGCGGGCCTTCGGCTTCGTGGCGTTCTGTTCTGCAGTGCTCGACATGCCGTCGATGATTCCACGCAGGCCACGCCGCGCTGCGACCGAGGTGGGCACTTCTGCGCCGATCCGCAGAAGCGGTCAGCGATCGAAGGTCACGGTCACCGGTGCATGGTCGGACCAGCGCTGGTCGTAGCTCGCTGCGCGTTCGACGCGGGCCTCGCTCGCGCGGGCCGCCAGGCCCGGGGTCACGAGGTGGTAGTCGATGCGCCAGCCTGCGTCGGTGTCGAATGCCTTGCCGCGGTACGACCACCACGAATAGGGGCCCGCGACGCAGCCGTGGAGGTCGCGCACCACGTCACGCCAGCCGGTCTCGAGGAGGTCGCCGACCCACGCGCGCTCCTCGGGCAGGAAGCCGGACTTCTTGACGTTGCCCTTCCAGTTCTTGATGTCCCGCTCGGTAGGGGCGATGTTCCAGTCGCCGCACACCACCATGTCGCGACCTGCGGCCGTCACCGCGGCGTACCGTTCGGCGAGGTAGGTCGCGAAGCTCTTCATGAAGTGTTCCTTCTCGTCCTGCTTCGGCGTCTGTGCTTCACCGGTCGGCAGGTAGAGGCTTCCCACCGTCACGTCGCCGAAGTCGGCCTCGATGTAGCGGCCGGCCGAGGCGAACTCGTCGACGTCGAATCCGACGCGGACGGCGTCCGCCGGGACACGCGAGAGGATCCCCACCCCGGCGCGGCCCTTGGCCGAGGACTCTGCGCCGACACAGTGCCATCCGGCCTCCAGCGCCGGGGCGATCGCGGCGTGGAACTGCTTCTCGGTGGCCCGCACCTCCTGCAGGCACACGATGTCGGCGGCCGACGAGGCGAGCCAGTCGACGAGACCCTTGGCTGCGGCTGCGCGCACGCCGTTGACGTTCACGGTGGTGATCACGAGAGGCACCGGGTCACCGTAGCCCACGCCGGCGATGCCACTGCTCCACCGTGGAAGGAGCCTGCCGTGAGAGTGGCTCACCCCACGACCGCGAGTTCCACAAGACGGAACACATTCACCATTTTCTCTCATTCAGCGGAACGTCCCGAGAGTATTAAAGATGGTTCGGTAATTGAGTGAGCGTAGATCATAACGAGAGCCTGGTGTGGTCGAGGAAGCCGTGACACACGG